>CALQED020000001.1 GCA_943329505.2 Polynucleobacter meluiroseus
ACATTTATTCTGCCTTGATACCTGTTTCGCGAGCAATTTTTGCCCATTTATTGGTTTCATCAACCATCAATTTTTGAAAATTTGCGCGTGTCATGGGGAGCACCTCCGCGCCTTCATTTTCAAAACGTTTTTTCATTTCTGGGGATGCGAGTGAGGCATTAATTGCTTTATGCAGTTGATTTACTATATCGGAGGGCGTGCCAGTTGGAGCCAGAATTCCCCACCAATTGCTAGCATCTACATCAATACCTGATTCGATAAGAGTTGGAACCTTTGGAATGATGGGAACCCGTTTCGGTCCAGCAACTGCAAGGAGCTTGATCTGACCTGCGTTTAAAAAGTTTTGCATTTGAATTAGGCTACCAATCGAGCCTTGTATATGGCCTGCAGCCAGATCGACTAAAGCAGGGCCACCACCTTTGTAATGAACAATGTCAAAGTTTGCGCCCGAGCGAACCTTAATTAGTTCGAGAGCAAAGTGCTGAAAGCTGGCTACACCAGCAGATCCAAAATTGACTTTGCCAGGATTCTTTTTAGAGTAGTCAATAAATTCACCAATGGTATTGACGGGAAAGTTGATATTGACTGCAATCACACTGGGCCCCATGCCTAACATTGCCACCGGGGTAAATGATTTATTAGGATCGTAATTGAGTTTCATGATCGATGAGTTCATCGTAAAGGTCGATGACACTAGTAGCAGTGTACCGCCATCAGGCTCAGCATGGGCTGCCAGATCAGCGCCAAGTGTGCCTCCAGCTCCAGGTTTATTTTCAACAATGACACTACTGTTTAGGCGTGAACTCAATTCCTGAGCAAGTGCTCTCGCGACAATATCATTGCTACCACCAGGAGCAAATCCCACAATAATGCGAATTTTCTTGGGCAGATCCGCCGCTACTGAATGACCTATCCAAACACATTGGCTCAGTAGCACACAGATCAATATTTTCTTTAATAAATTTTTTAGGTTCATAGTTTTGATAGAAAAGTAAATTTATACAACGGGATTTTTTGGTGCTTTGCCTGCAAGAACATCTATTACCTCTTGCGCTACTTGTAGAGCGCTACGTTCTTGAGTTTCTTCGGTTCCACCTGCCGCATGAGGAGTGGCAACCACATTTTCCAGGGAAAGTAGGGGATAGTCGGGCGGGGGCGGCTCAAGTTCAAATACATCTAAGCCTGCGCCAAAAAGATGCCCATTTTTGAGTGCATGAAATAAGGCATTTTCATCAATTAAACCGCCACGCGAAACGTTAATCAAAATCGCCCGAGGTTTCATCAGGGCAATTTCCTTAGCACCAATAATGTGACGATTAGATTCGCGCATCGGAATGTGCAAAGACAAGAGATCCACTCTCGGGAGTAATTCCTCTAGGTTAGCGCAACGTTCATGAGGAATATCGGCCCAGCGATCGGGGGGTGCGTTGGGGTCTAGTGCAAGAATCTTGGCATCAAATGCACCAATCCACTTCTTGGCTACATTACTCCCAATATTGCCCATGCCAACAATACCAATCGTTTTACCGTGCATCTCTACGCCCAAGTTTTCAGGTCGAATAATTTTATCCCCCCGGCGGAGCATTCTGTCAAAGCGAGAGGTACGACGTGCCACATCTAAAGAGAGTGCTAGTGCCATTTCTGCCACCGCTTCACTGTTAATGCCCGGCGTGCGGCAAACAGGGATCCCACATTCATGTGCACTTGCAACATCAATTGTTTCAAAACCTACACCTTGTTTGCAAATGATTTTGAGTTTTTTGGCTTGACGGATCTGATCACCGGTAACTGAGGTCATACGAACCATAACCCCATCTGCATCCTCTGGCCAGTTCGAGATTGCAGGGTTTGGCCAGCACACTACCTCAGCGTGCTGTTTCGCCAATTCAATGCCAGCAGGGTGAAATGCGTCAAGAATATAGATCTTCATTGGGAATTACGATACACGCTTCAAATTGGTTATAGAATTCTCTATTAAAGTACTCTAACAAAAATTAAATTTTCTTGTATCCAAGCTAAGGGTAAACAATGAATTACGAGACAAACTTTCAATCGGTAAAAGATTCCGTTAGCCCTGAGGAGTGGCAGACTCGTGTTGACTTGGCCGCATGCTACCGCTTAACTGACCTGTATGGGATGACAGATCTCATCTATAACCACATTACTGCCAAAATCCCCAATACAGAGCATCTATTAATTAACTTATATGGTTTGCTCTATAAGGAAATTACTGCCTCTAGCCTCGTTAAAATTGATTTAGAGGGCAATATCCTCTCGAAGCCAGATACAGACTATGGCATCAACAAATCCGGATATGTGATTCATGGCGCAATTCATCAGGCGCGTACAGATGTCAATTGTGTGATTCATACCCACACTAGAGCGGGTATGGCGGTTGCCAGCATGAAGAGCGGTTTATTGCCAATGACCCAAACCTCCATGCGTTTCGTTGGGCATTTGGGCTATCACGACTATGAAGGACCAGCCATTGACCTAGATGAGCGCGTCCGTTTGGTTCAAGATCTTGGCCAGCATGACGCTATGATTTTGCGCAATCATGGATTGCTAACGTGCGGCGCCACGATACAGCAGGCATTTAATACGATGTATCAGCTTGAGTTGTCTTGCAGGGCTCAGGTTGATGCAGTGAACTCTCAAGCTGAGTTATTGATAGCCCCTAAAGCAGTGTTAGATAAAACCTCGCATCTATATCAGCCTGGTACGCGTCGTCCTTATGGAGTATTAGAGTGGCCAGCAATGCTCCGTTACTTGAATGCCGAGCCCTCTCATTACCCCCGTTTTGATACTTAGGTAGAGATCTGATTACTTGGCTTGAAACCCAAGTTTTTTCAGCCAATCACGCATAAACTCTCTGCCGTTTAATGATTCGGGACCGCGGATGCGGTGAAGACTATGTTGGGCCCAATCCCCATTGGTCTTCATATTATTTTCTTTATAGAACGCATCCATTTCTCTGCAGTACTCTTCTACGGCATCGATCGTTTTTTGTGCATCATATTGTTCGCGATGTGCAACAGCGGCTTGAGGCAGTCTTGGCTTAATAGAGCTCGATTTTTCAGGATCACAGTAGCCTACACACATTCCAAAGACAGGGAATATTCTGGGGGGAAGATTTAATTCTTTTGCAACAGCTTCGGGATTGTTCCGTATGCCGCCAATATAGACAATGCTTAAGCCAAGCGATTCTGCAGCAAGCGCTGCATTTTGTGATGCTAGGGCTGCATCCACAATACCAACCGTGACCAATTCAAGATAATTGAGGCCTTCATGCGGTAATTCACGCTTTTTACCTAATGCCTCAAGACGCGAAAGATCAGCAAGCCAAACTAAAAATAATGGGCAAGTGCGAATATGCGCTTGGTTGCCAGAGAGCTGAGCTAGTCGATCTTTACGTCCCTCATCCTCAATCGCCACCAGGCTCCAACTTTGTAAGTTGGAAGAGTTGGAGGCTGACTGTCCCGCTGCAATCAACAGCTCCAAAGTGTCTTTGGGTAAGGGTTTATCGCAATAGGTACGAATGGAGCGGTGCTGAAAGATCGTCTCTAGAGTCTCATTTAGATCGATGGCAAGCGGTATGCTCTTGCCATAACGCGCTTGCATTAATTGGTCTAAAGATAATTTTTTATTGGTCATGGTGTTAGCTTTTGAAGTAATGAATAGGTTGATTCTTAAGGGTTGCTTGTAGGATTCTTTTTGGTGAGCAGTTTTTTCCAGCGCACAATCTCATCACGTAAAAATTGCTCAAACTCTTGAGGACTGGAGAGTCGGACTTCCGCATCCGTAGAGTTGAAGCGTTTCACTACATCTGGTGAGGTGACGCTGATCTTAAGTGCCTGATGTACTTTATCAATGACTTCTTTTGGCGTTCCAGCGGGAGCAAGTAGCCCCCACCAAACAAAAGAGTTGAAGTCTTTCACTCCCTGTTCAGAGATCGTTTTCACATCTGGATTCGAAAGGAGTCTTTTGGATCCAGAAGAGGCTATTAATTTGACCCGTTTGTTATCCATAAATGGTTTGATTTGGGACATGCCAGTAAAAGTAAGGTCCACATGCCCCGCTGCCACATCAGTGATGGCGGGGCCAGCGCCACGATATGCGATGGTGGTCATGTCTGTACCAGTGGCCTCTTCCAGCATGAGGGCGGCTAAATGACTTGCAGAGCCATCACCAGAGTTGGCAATAGTCACTTTCCCCGGATTCTTTTTTGCATACTCAATAATCTCGCCCATATTATTAGCGGGCAGAGTACTTCTAGCAGCTAGGCCAAAAGGATAGGAGACCACCATTGAAATGGGTGAGAAATCTTCAGGCGTCTTATAAGGGAGACTTGCCATTAATGTTGGGTTGGTCGATAGGCTAGTGCTGACAAATAGCAGGGTATATCCATCTGGCGCTGCCCTAGCAACTGCTTCTGTTCCAACAGTAGTGTTGCCACCACCGCGATTTTCAATAATGACGGGTTGCTTTAAGGCTTCCGAGAATTTTTCAGACCAAGCCCTGACGAGAAAATCACCGCCACCACCAGCAGCAAATGGAACAATGATACGAATGGGTTTGTTTGGATAAGGGTCAGCAGCAAAGCTCGTGCCAATCGTAAGCAAGAGGAAGAGGCTAAAAGTAATTTTTTTAAAAAGTAGGTTCATAAGTTTTTTAATAACACGAATTATGTGGGCCATTGTTAAGGCATAGTCTACTGCTTCCGGTAAATTTGTATCAGTTAGGTTTTTGAGAGATCAATTGCCTTAGAGATGAGACTAGAGTCTGCACGCAAAATCGCCTTGGATATTTTTTGGGTCGGCGTATAGGGTAGCTCCTCCAAGAAGGCAATATACCTAGGTACTTTCATGGGGGCTAGATGTTGCGCGCACCAAGCTTGGATATCATGCGCGTTAGCAGTAGCATGTTTTTTGAGCACAATCGCCGCTAGGATTTCATCCTCACCCAGTTCTGCAGGAACCGCAATCGTTGCCACCTCTGCTACATCTGAATGGTTACCAATAATGCGATCTAATTCAGCGCCAGCAATATTTTCACCTCTGCGCCGAATAATGTCTTTCTTACGTGAGACAAAGGTGTAGTAGCCATCACGATCGCGACTCACTAAATCACCAGTGAGAAACCAGCCATCTCTAAAGCTAGCTTGCGTCTGTGCGGCATCACGAAAGTAGCCCTGCATAATGATGGGAGTACGCACAATCATTTCACCGGTTTGTCCATCAGGTACATCGCGACCTTCATCATCAACTACTCGACATTCTGCCCAGGGTTGATGTGGATTGGGGTGTTTGCCAATCGGCCCCATTGTTCCTGGTTTTTGGATTGCACCATAGGGACTGCAAGTAACACCAGGAATTTCAGTCATTCCATAGCCGCTCACAAAATACGGAATCTTGAATTCATTTAAGAAAACGTCATGGGCATTATTTCGCACGCCATACGCACAACGAATGGTATGGCCTGGATAAAATTCGCTTCTTGGCCTCAGTTTTAAAATATTGCAGGCCGCTTCAATTAAATTAACGGTTGTCGCTTTAGAGTCCAATGCTTGTTTCCAGAATTGAGATGCGGAAAAGCGCGGCATCAGTGCAACAGTTGCTCCAGCACAGACGGCACCAGCAACAGAGTAAAAGAGCGCATTCATATGGAATAGGGGTAGGACGACCATAATGCGATCATTGGTCTGGATATACAGTCGCTCTATATAAGCTTCGCCACAGAGCAAGAAGCTGCGCTGGCTGTGCATCACCCCTTTGGGAAATCCAGTAGTACCAGAGGTATAGATGATGACGCAGGTATCGTCTGCTTGAGCAGAAGAGGGCGGTGCAATAAAGTGTTCGAAAGGTCGCAATACCTCTTCGAGAGTCGGCAGGAGATCTTGCTTAGATACTTTTGCAGATTGACTCAGCAAAACCTGTGTAGGTTTTAGATCCTGCTCTTGGCAGGCTGCTTGGACTGTACTTAGTAGTTCTGATTCTAAAAATAATAGCGATGGTTCTGAGTTCTTGAGAACATATCCAAGTTCAGCAGTACCAAATTGAGGATTGATCGGCAATAAGGTAGCCGACAAGCTTGCTAAAGAAAATAACAATACCAAATGCGCATAATGATTTTTGGCAACAATACCAACTCGATCACCTGCTTGAATCTTCTGACTCAGCAAGTAGCCCTGCATTTTTTGGACATCACGCTCAAATTCTGCCCAACTGACTTCGCGACCTTCAAAATAGCAAAATGCTTTACTCCCATTCGTTTTTAGTCTGCTAGCAAAAGCACTTGGAATGGTGTAGTGATGCGATTCAAACTGTTGCAGCACCTCCAAAGGAGTGGCTAACGGCGCTTTTTGCATGATTTCTTTCTGTACTGCCAGGTAGGATTGCTTAAAAGGATTGCCTAGTGAGGGCCCCTTAGTGATTCTCCAGTGTCGTCTCAAATCTATTTTTGTATGAACCAATTTTAAGTAAGAGGCATAATTTAGTCAAAATAACAATTCAATAGATATCTTTCTATTACTGGAGACTCATCTTGAGCGAATTTGATTTAGCGCAGACATCCCCCAATGGCATCTATATGGACCATTGCCAGAAGGATCAGTTGGCCTTTCAGCGAACTCAAACTGGCAAAGCGATTTTTTATCCCCGCATTGTCGAGCCTAAGACTGGTCAGGCTTTGAACTGGGAGCTTAGCAAAGGTTTAGGAACCGTATATTCCACTACCACTATTTATTCGCGTGATGAAAAGCCCTATAACGTTGCTTTAATTGATTTAGATGAAGGCTTTCGTATGATGTCGCGCGTTGAGGGGATAGATCCTGAACATATTCGGATAGGTATGCGAGTTGAATTGAAGATGAGTGTTTTTGAAGATGGCAAAAAATATCCCATTTTCTTGCCAGCGCAGGAGAGTATTGAATGAGCGCCACCTCTAGTCTTCGTCGCGGCAGTGTCGCCATTGTTGGCGCCGCAGAATCACAATTAGGACTTTGCGCCCCAGGAACTACTCCGTTTGATTTAATGGCGCAAGCAACTCACCGCGCTCTGAAGGATTGTGGTTTGCAGTTAAAAGATATTGATGGTGTTTTTACTGCTACGACACAATCTCGTTTTTCCAGTTTGGGTCTTTGTGAATACTTGGGGCTGAAGCCGCGCTATCACGACAATACACAAATGGGCGGTTCTTCATTTATGGCCCACGTTGCCCATGCAATGGCGGCGATCAATAACGGCTTATGCGATGTAGCTTTAATAGCCTATGGCAGCACCCAAAAATCAGTCAGTCGTGCGGCTGCAAGTCCGCGAGAATATAACGCTTACGAAACTCCCTATAAGCCTTTCTTGCCAACCACCGCCTACGCCATGGCGGCTGCTAGGCATATGTACCAGTACGGTACAACCCGTGAGCAATTGGCCGAGGTAGCCGTGGCTGCAAGGAAATGGGCCTTGATGAATCCAGTGGCTTGGGAGAAAAAACCGCTCACGATTGAAGAAGTAATGAATGCCCGCATGGTGAGCTCACCCCTCACGATTCGAGATTGCTGCTTAGTCACCGATGGTGGCGGGGCTATTATTTTGACAAGTGCAGCACGTGCAAAAGATTTGCAGAAGTCGCCTGCGTATATTTTGGGTGTGGGTGAAGAACTCTCGCATATCGGTATCTCAGGTATGCCCGACTTGACTGTGAGTGGCGCAGCAATTTCTGGGCCAAAAGCATATGCGATGGCGGGCATTACCCATCAAGAGGTCGATTTAGCAATGCTGTATGACGCATTCACGATTAACACCATATTATTTTTAGAAGACTTGGGCTTTTGTGCCAAAGGTGAGGGTGGTCAGTTTGTAGCTAATGGCGGAATTGCTCCAGGCGGACATCTAGCAGTCAATACCAATGGCGGTGGTTTGTCCTATTGCCACCCCGGTATGTATGGACTCTTTTTATTGATTGAGTCAGTGCGTCAATTGCGTGGCGAGTGCGGAGAGCGGCAGGTTGCAAATTGCGAAATTGCTTTGGCACACGGCAATGGTGGTGTCCTCTCAAGCCAGGCCACGGTGATTCTAGGCAAACAGGCAGATTAAATCTCCTCCTATCTGATAGGGCGACAGATACTGCTATATTAATGATCAATTGATCAATTTAATCAAGTCATGGCATGCAGTTTTGACCAAACATGCCTTTTCTTTAGATGAGCTGATCAGAACATTATTTATCAAAGGTCACTTGCAATGTCATCTATCAATAACACTTCATTCATATTTGAAGGTAAAGCCAACGCTCCCGTATTGGTCTTAGCAAACTCACTTGCTGCTGCTCCCGAAATGTGGGATGCCCAGGCCAAGATTTTTTCTGAGCAATTTCGAGTATTACGTTATAGCTATCGAGGGCATGGCAAGACGCCTGCCTCAGGTACCGAAGCCAGTATCGAAGACTTGCGACAAGATTTATTGGCGCTCTTAGAGCAACTCAATATCCAGCAATTTTCTTTTGTGGGACTATCCTTAGGCGCCATGCTGGGAATTTATCTAGCAGCAAAAAATCCTGAGCGCATCAACGCTTTGGTGGCGGCAAATTTTCGACCCTTTCAAATTGATGCTACCAAGGAACAGTGGGATCAACGAATTGAGGCAGTTCGAGCTGGTGGGATTAGCGCCATTACAAATGGAACGGCTGACAGATGGCTCTCCGAGAGCTTCCGTAATGCACATCCCGAGATTGATCAACAAGTGCGGCATATGATTGGCAGAACATCTGCAGAGGGCTTTATGGCCTGTGCAAAAGCCGTTCGGGATTATGATGCGCGGCCTTTTCTCAAAGATATTCAGTGCCCAGTATTGTTAATTGCAGGCTCAGGCGACATGGCTGCACCGGTTTCTGAATATCCACTCATGCAGTCCTCTATTCCGACCAATGAGTATCTACTATTTAATGCAGCGCATATTTCTAATATTGAATGTGAGTCAGACTTCACTGCCGCTACATTGAAATTTTTAAAATAGACGAATCTAGAAAATTAATTTTTAGGAGATCAAAATATGAGTCAAAAATTACTTCGCGTAGCGGTAATTGGTTATGGTTGGTGGGGTAAGACTATTGTTGCCACTTTACAGTCCAGCGATTTCATCAAAGTAGAGATGGTCATAGAGCAGGAAGCTAGTGTTCGTGAGTCTGCAAAAGCACTTGGTGACAAGTCTGGGTTTACGGTTTCAAGCTCTTATGAGGATGCAGTCTCTAACCCTAATGTTGATGCTGTCATCTTATGCACCCCGCATAAATTACACTCCGCTCAAATTGCAGCCGCCGCGAAAGCTGGCAAGCATGTATTTTGTGAGAAGCCCCTTTGCCTTACTCTTGATGACGCCCTTGCAGCCGTTGCTGCTTGTAAGGCTGCTGGTGTTGTTCTGGGCATTGGTCACGAAAGACGATTCGAACCAGCCATTATGGATTTGCGCAAGCGAATCGCGAATGGAGAGTTAGGCACGATTTTGCAAATCGAGGGTAACTTTAGTCAAGATAAGTTCTTTGCCTTACCGCCAGACAATTGGCGACTGTCTAAAGAGTTGGCACCCTGTGGACCACTCTCAGCAACAGGCATTCATTTAGTTGATTTAGCGATTGCGATTTTGGGACCAGCGGAGTCTGTTTTATCAAGACTCAATACCTTGGCAAGTAATTTTGCAAATGGCGATTCATTGGCAATCATGCTCGGCTTCAAAGGGGGACCTACGGCCTTGATTAGCGCGATTCTAGCGACCCCATTTGATGGCCGCTTTACTGTTTACGGCTCTAAAGGGTGGATTGAGATACGAGACAGAACGCATCCAGAAAATCCAACCGGATGGGATATCAGCATGGTGTTTAGTGGAAAAGAAAAAGCCATTTCTTTTAATGAACCGCATCCGACTGTACGAGCAAATTTAGAAGCCTTTGCAAAGGGTGTGCTGGGTATCAGCCCTTATCCAGTTAGCACGGATGAGATGCTCGCTAACGTTTCTGCTCTTGAATCTATTATGAAATCAGCTGAGACTGGTCAGATTGAAAAAGTGCGCGCTATCCATTAAGCATTATTGACAGCAATGAATACAAAAAACGTAACGCCCTCAGAACCCATCGCTCCAAGGCGAAGGTTAAAGCGCGAGGATCGTGATCGGGAGATTGCTCAAGCAGCAGTTGCGTTCTTTGCAGAAGTAGGTTTTGATGGTGATACTCGTGAACTCGCTCGTCGCATGGGTGTGACGCAGTCTCTCATTTTTCGTTACTTCCCATCGAAGGCTGCATTGATTGAGCGCGTGTATCAAGAAGTTTATGTAGGGCGGTGGAATTCCTATTGGGAAACCATCATCGCTGATCGAAGCATGCCCCTGCAAACTAGACTCTTGCGTTTTTATAAAGATTACGCACGAGTGGCATTGACCTATGACTGGGTACGGATCTTTATGTTTTCGGGACTCCGGGGTGAAAATATCAATAATCGATATTTAGAATTTTTGCGGAGCCGAGTCCTAGAACCCATCGCCAAAGAGTTGCGGGTAGAGCTTGGTTTACCAGGCTTCGAGGAAGCACCCTTAACTGAGGAAGAAGTCGAGCTCACCTGGGCAATCAATGCACGGGTCTTTTACTTAGGGCAACGTCTTTGGATCTTCAATGCTCCCCTTACATTGGATATTGATCAAATAATTGATCAAACGATTACTTCATATTTGGCTGGGGCAAAACAAACCATTCCTGATCTTATCAAGCCTAAAAGGCCTTAATAGAGGCTCTAATTGAAGGTTTATAGGGTTTATACTGATTGATATAGATCAAACGATCACCTATAAAGTGATCAAGTGATTACTTAATTAACCGTTAATAGCAATCTATGGGGTTTACAAATGAGCATTGAAGTATCGGGCGATCAATTCGACTCTAGAGAGCTAAGGAATGTCTTGGGGTCCTTTGGTACAGGCGTTACCGTAGTCACAACCGTCGGAGCATCGGGAGAGCGCATTGGATTGACGGCGAATTCCTTTAGTTCGGTATCGTTGGATCCCCCGATTGTTCTATGGAGCCTAGGCAAGCAATCGCGCAATCTCGCGGTATTTCATGAATCAGGACGTTTTGTTATTAATGTCCTTGGCGTAGATCAAATGCACTTATCCAATCAATTTGCAAAGCCAGCAGAGGATCGATTTGCTGGTGTCGATCACAAGTTAGGCTTAGGTGGTTTGCCGGTAATCCACGGATGTGCAGCCAATATCGAGTGCGAAACGATTAGCGCGCAAGAAGTGGGTGATCACATCTTGTTCCTGGGAAAAATAGTGCGCTATACCCACATGAAGAAAGACTCACTGCTATTTTGTAACGGCGCATACGCCCGCGCAATTGAAGTGTAATCTTCATTTATCTGAATCAAGACCATTCTCTGTCCACACTAAAACGAAAGAAGCGATGAAATACAGTACCTTTATGATGCCTTTGCATCCGCCAGGACGAAATATTGTTGAAACCCTTAGGGAAGATCAGGAAGCCATTATTTTGGCTGATCAACTCGGTTTCTCTGAGGCTTATGTGGGCGAGCATGTCACCGATGCCGCTGAAACGGTTACCTCCTCCATGATTTTTTTGGCCACATTAATTCATCAAACCAAAAATATTAAATTAGGAACAGGCACTATCAATGTGCCGAATTCTCATCCTGCGAATGTGGCTGCACAAGCTGCGATGATGGATCATTTGCTCCAAGGTAGATTCATCATGGGTATTAGCCCTGGTGGGTTGATGTCTGATGCCGAGGTATTTGGCAATCTTGATAAAGACCGCAATGCGATGTTTGTCGAGGGAATCAACACAGTGTTAAAGATTTGGGAATCCGAGCCGCCTTACGATATTAAAGGCGATTACTGGGATATCTCAGTGAAAAAAACCATGGCCCCAGAAATTGGGCAAGGTTTCATCATGAAGCCATTCCAAAAACCGCATCCATTAATTGTTGGTACGGCAGTGGCACCATTTTCTAAAGGAGTAACAGAAATGGCTAAGCGCGGATGGCAGCCTATTTCCGCACCATTTTTACTGCCAGAGTGGGTTAAAACGCATTGGCCTAAATATGTCGAGGGTCGTGAGGCAGTTGGAGCGGTTGCGCATCCCGATGAGTGGCGTGTTGCAAAAAGTATTTTTGTGGCCGATGATGAGGCAACTGCAAAACGCTATGCATTAGAAGAAGGTGGCCCTTACCATTTTTACTTTAAGCAATTGGTGCGTAAGTTGGTTGGCGGTGGTGGGCGCGGCAATTTGTTTAAGTTAGATCAAAATATGCCAGACTCTGAAATTACGATTGATTACGTGACGAAGCGCCTAGTTCTTGCTGGTACAGTGGACTCGGTCGTGGATCAAATTTTGGCCTTTAGAGAGGTTATTGGCGACTTTGGGCAATTGCTGTACGCTTGTCATGATTGGATGGACCCTAAGCTAGCTAGACGATCAATGGAATTGTTTGCTACTGAAGTTATGCCGCGGGTGAATGCTGCAATTAAGTCCTAATGAAGTTAGTCTCTAGCGAAGGAGGCATTATGCATTTGAAGCGCTTACTAGTTAATTTGGCATTACTTGTGATTGGAGTAATGGGTTCGCAGTATTCATCAGCAGCAAATGATCCTCAGTTGGATCCGGATAACACTGTTTACAAAAGAATGGTGACCCAGGGGCCTGCCACGCGAATCATTGAAACACTGTACAAGTGTCCGGTGACTGTTGCGAACCATCGCTTAAGTTCAGTGGGAAAAATTACTGCTACTGATGGCACAGTCATTACGATGCCCGCGGAAACGGCATTACAAAAAGGGCTTGGACCGAGTAGCGCCAATCTTTATAGTGAATGCGCACAAATCACCCCCAAAAATGCTTCAGAGGTTTCCACTAAAGATGTACCCTTGGTGGTCGTTGACCCCGATGGTGAAATCATTACTGGATATATCGTTGCCGATAATTACTACGAGATGTGGGTCAATGGGAAATTGGTTTCCGTTGACAATACTCCGTACACTCCGTTTAATTCAGCGATCGTCAAATTCAAAGTCAAGCGACCTTACACGATGGCATTTCTATTAGTGGATTGGGACGAGCATTTAGGTTTGGGTATGGAGCAATTTCCAGTTCCAGTTACTGAAAAAACGAGCCAATGGTACCCAGGTGACGGTGGCTTAATTGCGAAGTTTAGTGATGGCACGGTGACAGATAGCTCATGGAAAGCCCAAACGTTTTACATTGCCCCATTAAATGATCCATCTGAAGTGGTGGAAAAAGGTAATGTTCACGATACACCGCTAAAGGGGCGCGTGCATCCATTTGCAAAGAAACCAGACTGTAAAGATCAATGCTTTGCAATCCACTATCCCATTCCTGAAAAGTGGCAAACCAAGCGCTTTAATGATCTAAATTGGCCCAGGGCTTGGGAGTACACCGATGAGGATATTGGCGTCAATAGCTTGCCTGCCTACACACGTTACCCAGAATTATTCTCGGGTGCGCGTTGGATCTGGACTCAGAATTTAGTATTTGATAATGTAGTGATTGCACGTAAAACAGTTCGATAAATTAAGCAGTATTTTTATATATTTAATGTTAAGAGGGTGGAGACATGAAACAAATTAATCTTGGAATTATTGGTACAGGCTGGTGTGGTGGAATTCGCGCAGAGACAGCTCGTGGAAGCGCTCTGATCAAGGACATTCATATCGCAGAGACCAATGAACTGCGCCTTAAAGAAATGGCGAATTTAGTAGAAGCTAAAACAGCTACGACAGATTATCGCGAGCTATTAAAAATACAAGATATTGACGCGGTCATGATTTCAGCTACTCCAGAAACTACCCATTACCCCATGGCGCGAGATGCGTTATTGGCTGGTAAACATGTTTTTATGGAAAAGCCGATTGCAATAGAGCTTTCAGAAGCCGATGACTTGATTGCCTTAGCTAAGAAGTCAAACTTAAAGTTCAGCATTGGTTACTCACAGCGATTTAATCCTAAATTTGCTTACGTTAAAAAATCCATTGCCAATGGCACCATTGGTCGTCCAGTAAGCGTTTTGGTTAGCCGCCACATTACCCGCAGTTTGGGTAAGAAGATTACGGGACGTGGGAAGTTATCTCCTGCTGCAATGGAATCAACCCATGATTTAGATTTTGTCTATTGGTGTCTAGAGCCGGCAAAGCCTGTCAAAGTCTATTCCCAGTTGAATTTCGGGGCAATGCGTGAATCGACCGGTGCTGAGATTCCAGATACCCAATGGATCACAGTCACAATGGATAACGGACTTTCATTTGTAGTTGGCGGTGGTTGGAGCTTGCCATTAGGTTATCCAAACTTCTCCACAACTTGGATTGAGTTTATCGGTACCGAAGGTGCAGTAATGGTTGACGATAGCCACAAAGATGTCGTTATTAATACGATGGAAAAAGGAATGCAGTTGCCAATGTCGACCATGCCTGGCGAGAAGGTAGATCACGTATTTGCTGGTCCAATGGCTGCAGAAACAATTCATTTTATTGAGGCAGTAGTATTTGATCGGCCTGTACTTGTTACTGGTGAGCAAGCTCGCACCGTAATGGAAGTCTATATGGCTGCTGATCTTTCTGCGGAGACTGGTGACCCAGTCTATTTGCCTCTTCCTGAGGAAAAACTCAAAGCAGTTGCGGGGTAATTGATGAGAGATCGCCAAGCAAAAAATATTGGCTTAGCAATTGTTGGTGCTGGTCGAGTAGGTTTATTTCGGGGTGAAGTAGCTGCTCGGCATGCCCAAGTTGGTTGGATTGGTATCGCCGAAAAAAATCCTGAGCGCGCTAAGTTTGTCGCTGAAAAACTCAAAGCGGATTTTGTGACTTCAGACTATCAAGAGCTCTTGAATAGACCAGAGGTCAACGCTACGATTATTTCAACAGACGAGCATTTACACGTTGATCCGATCCTGCTTGCCGCAGAGCGTAAGCATTCCTTGATGATTGAAAAGCCATTAGCAACTGATCTTGGGGATTCAGCCCGGGTTTTGGCAGCAATTAAGGCTTCAGGCGTGGACGCAGTCGTTGGTTATACCCAGCGCTTTCGTCGCCGTTGGTTGGCTGCAAAAGAAAAGGTCAGCACAGGGCAGTTGGGCGATGTGACTTTAGTTTCTTCACGTGCGTTTATGAATCGCCTTGTAGCGATTGATAACTATAAGCGTACTGATCATCCTGAAAAAATATCACCCATGGTGATATCGGGAACTCATGCTTTAGATATTGTGATGTGGATGATGGAGGGTAAGACCCCAGTAGAGATTTACGCTCGCTCCATTGATAAGGCATTGGGACCTGAGTGGAAGGGGATTGATGCAACATCAGGAGTCATTACGTTTTCAGACGGAACCATCTACCAATCCACTATTTCATGGGCACTACCAGTAGTTTGGCCAGGCGCTGTGTATAGCCTCGATGTTGGCATTGTTGGTACGGAAGGCGTTTTAACCATTGATGACACCCATCGCGATATTGTGTTGGCTACCAGCAAGTCTCAAGGAGAAGGTTATGCTCCTGATTCTGCTCGGCGTGTAGATTTTATGGGTAGTTACCCACCTGGAGATATGGCATTAGGTGAGTTGCGTGGACCTATGCGCGAAGAAACCGAGTCTTGGTTAAATCGCGTTGCATTAGGTTTGCCAACCCCAGCAGCTACTGCAGAAGAAGCCCACAGAAATTTAATGATTACTAAAGCATTTGATTTGTCTGCCAGACTCAAAAAGCCTATCTCTCTGCCAATTGAGCCGAGTGACGATATCTATTGATAGTGTCAATTCATTAAAGGGAATTTACCTGTGCTAAAAAATCTTTTTTTTAGGTCTTTTGTAATTTTTACCACTTTAATGGTCGGCATTTTTCTGAGCGCTTCAGTACAAGCTCAGTCAGCTTCATATCCCAATAAACCAATTAAGATGATTATTCCGTTTGCACCTGGCGGTGCATCGGACTTCATTGGTCGGATCTTAAGCGTGAAGATGAGTGAGGTATTGGGTCAACAAGTCATTGTGGATAATCGCTCAGGCGCGGCCGGTAATATTGGCATGGAAGCTGCCGCCAAGTCTGCTCCGGATGGTTACACCATCTATTTAGGAAATATTGGAACAGTCGCGATTAATCCAGCCTTATTTCCGAATCTCAACATTAATCCTTTGAGAGATTTTGTGCCCGTCACACAGGTTGCTGACGTTCCTAGCGCTTTGGTTGGTAATAATGATTTTCCGCCCAATAACGTTTCTCAATTGATTGTGTATTTGCGGTCCAATCCTGATAAATTTAATTTCGCAACCCCTGGAGGCGGAAGTGCTAATCGTCTCGAGATGGAAGTGCTCATGAAATTGACTGGGACCAAAATGACGCATGTCCCTTACAAGGGTGGCGGCGGGCCTGCTGCAGTAGGTTTGGTTGGCGGTGAAACTCAAGTCATGTTCAACACATTGCCTTCAGTTAAACAGTTCATGATTGCTAACAAAATGAAAAGTTACGCCGTTACTGGTTTGACTAGACAGCCTGGTTTACCAAATGTACCCACTTTGATTGAGTTGGGTTATCCGGAGTTTAAAACGGGCTCCTGGCAAATGATTATGGTGCCAATTGGCACGCCCCCAGAAATTACTAATAAGCTTTTTGCTGCCATTACTAAGGTTTTGGCAATGCCGGATGTGGTTGAGCGGGTAGTCAACGGCGGGGCGAATATCACTACTAGCAAATCGCCTGCCGATGCCAAGGCATTTGTGGCGAGCGAACTAAAAAAATGGGCTGTAGTGGTAAAAGATTCTGGAGCATCTCCAGACTAAGTATTGCCACTTTCTCGGCTAAGGGTAAAACGAGCAGTCACACAGCCTTACATCAACACTTTGACGGTTGATTGTTCGTTAACCGACTTCACAATCGCTTCAAATAAGCCAATCGTTTGACTCATTTCAGTAGTGCTAATTGGGTAAGGCACTTGGCCTTGCGAAGCGATGGCGGTAGCAAAAGCTTGTAATTCAGCTTTGACCGAATCAATCGGCTCTAGGGTAAAGCGTTCTACTAAGCCACCATTTTTTCGCACAATGCATTCTGTTTCACCAATGGCTTCAACTGATCCTTGGTCGCCAAAGGCATGAACCCGAAAAAAGATCGGAGTTGCTCTGATCATGGCAAAGTAGGCGCTAACGCCATTTTCAAATTGCACATTGACTGAGGTAGCATCGCGCGGGTCTTTACCAGCCCTAAAGCTAGCAATGTTTGCAGATACTTGCTCTGCTCTTCCTGCTAAATTCACCATCGCATCAATGATATGAATACCCGTACCGGTTAATCCTCCAGCAGGTGATTCTGTCGGTTTTTCACGCCAATCCGAGAAAAATTTTGTCGAGTGCTCATTGCTATAGTGACCTTCGATATGCATCAAAGTTCCCAGGGCGCCGGTGGCTACCACCTCCCGAAGTTTGGCCATCGATGGCCAAAATCGTTTATTTTGCCCAACTGCCAAAATCACTCCATTTTCTTCGCATGCGCGGATTGCAGCCACTGCATCCTGGTATTTGAGTGCTAAGGGTTTTTCACAAAACACATGTTTGCCAGCTTTGGCAGCAGCAATAATTTGTTCAGCATGCATTGAATGGGGGGTTGCTAAGACCACTGCAGCGATCTCTGGGTCAGCAAGTACGTCTTGAAATTCATCGCCCAATTGGATCTGTTTGGATTTGCAATAATCCGCAGCATCAGCAAGATCTTTTGTCACTATTCTTGTAAAGCGTATCAGAGAGTTGTCACCCTCGATGGCTTTCGCTAAATTTTTACCCCACCAACCAAATCCAATTAATGCTGCCTTAACCATGACTTATTCCTTGAAATATTTACGCTTGAAAGCGTTTCAGTGTTGATTCGTTTACTTCGACTCCAAGCCCAGCTTGATTCGGTATGGAATAAAGACCCTGCTGTGGCTCAATAGGCTGATCAACAATATCTTCTGCTAAATAGAGATGGCTAGGACTGATGCCCCAGTTGACTTCAGAAAGGGCGGCGCTTAATTGCAGTACCGCTGCTGAGGCTACTGAGGTCTCAGCTATTTTCCCAGCCAAATTCATTTCCAGCCCTAAGGCATCACATACTGTGGCGCTGCGCAGTACGCCTGAAATGCCACCTAACTTCAAGGTTTTCAGTGAAACTCCAGATACTCCATATTGTTTTGATTCCATGATGTCTGCCATGCTAGTGATGGACTCATCTAATCCAATTGGGGCAATATGAAGCCCGCAAATATGCTTTAAGCCGGTGATATTGTCTTTGGCTAAAGGCTGCTCTAGAAAGGCAATCTTGGCATCTCGCGTGCCCTCTAAAAATGCAACGGCATCCTCAGTTGAATAGCCCATATTGGCGTCAGCACAAATTTGAATACCCGCTCCTAATGCCTTACGGATTCCTAAAGCAGATTGGATATCCTCTTGAACTGACTTCACACCCAGTTTTAGTTTGAAAAATTGATAGCCGAGCGCCTGACATTTTTGTGCCTCTGTAATATCTGTTTCTACTGACTTTGTGCCGATTAGCCAGAGCGGAGGGACAGAGTCTCGCCTTTTACCACCCATGAGGCTATAAGCAGGAATGCCTAGCTCTTTTCCTACCAGGTCATAGAGCGCCATATCAATCGCAGCAATAGCACCACTTCCTTGTGGAAATTTTTGTGTAAGTAGTGCGGTGAGGGCTGATAAATTTTGTGAATCATTGCCAATCAGACTATCTTTAATGCCATGATGAAATGCCTCAACCATAGCCTCTAAGGTTTGCCCGCCATGACTGGGCGCAGCGGTATTTTCGCCCCAGCCAACAGTCCCTCGATGGGTTTCAAGTCTAACTATTAAGGTTTCTGCATGGGTGATATGAATACCCGCCATTAGCATCGGCTTGATCAAAGGGATCTTTAAGGCGAATGCATTTGCGTATCGGATATGACTTGGACTCATGATGATTCTCCACGGCGTCTGATCGCTTCTAGAATGATTGCGTTATCTTGCTTACCTTCACCTTGGTCAAGACAGGATTGCAGTAACTCTATGTATTGCGTTGTTAATGGCAAGGGCTGATTTTTCCCGTCTGCCAGTTTTTTGATGAGCCCAAAATCTTTCAAGCTTTGGTCTACTCTGCTTTGTGGCTGATCAAATTCTCGTTTGACCATCATCGGACCCTTGACCTTCATGACGCTCGAGGCTGCCGCAGAGTTTTGCAGAAGATTAAGCAAAATATTGGGATCTAGGCCAATCCGACTGCCAAAGACTAAACCTTCTGCTAAAGCGGCTCGATGCAATCCAAGCACTAAATTAATCGCTAATTTCGCCTTGCTGGCACTTCCAATGTCACCGACATACATTCTCTTTTTGCACATGGCATCTAAGATGGGGGCCAACTCTTCAATCAGGCGTTGATCTCCGCCCATCAAACCCAATCCATCTCCATCCGCCACTTGTTTGCTCGTACCAGAAATGGGCAACTCTAGAAAACGCATAGGACGGCGGTTAGATTGCATGGCAATTTGGGCAATCTCATCTGGTTCGCAAGTGCTAGTGCAGATGATGTTCAGTGGCTCTTTGTTCTCTTGCGTCAGAAGGCCATTTGAACCATGCAAAACCTCCCGAATTTGATGGCTATCAAATAAGCATAAAACTAGCGTTTGACATTGCTGAGATAACTCAATGACCGAGGCAGTGGTTTTCTCTTTACCAAATTCCGCACAACGCTCTGGATTAATGTCAAAGCCAAGTGTAGAAAAGCCGTTTGAATGAAAGCTTTTCCCAAATGCCTGACCCATTAATCCAAGGCCGATAATGCCAATTGCTTTTTTATCCATCTGACGACTCATTTAAAGGGGTGATATTGGTAAATGGATGATGAAGTGCATCATCAAATAGTTGATTGGCTGAGTAACCACCATAGTGTTGAGTAGAAGCATGAATTGCTGCAACCATCGCTTTTGCTGGGTACCCCAAAGCCTCAATTTTTTGAGAAAACTGGGTTTCAACCCCAGCCAATTTTGCTTGCCATTGCTTGATTTCAGTCTCAGAAATATCGATAAATTGAATGCCTGCATCCTGAAATACGACACGAGCTCGTGCTCCTGCCAGCCCATAAAATAACTGTGCGCCAGCCTGTGCAAGGGCTCTGAGCCATTGGTTAAAAATGATTTTGAGCTCAGGAGTGAGCTTGTTCCAAAAGTGATGCGATAGACCATACTCGAGATTGACTCGGACTAAGTTTGCTGAAGTCCGGTAAAGCGCATCCCGATAAATGCCGGCTGTATGCGCAGCGCTATCAGAGATCGATACTGCCTCTACTTCATGATTTGCAAATCGTTTCTTTGCCTCTGGAGTGCTGCAACCAACAGGTATGGCACCTAAGGCCTGGTAGATATCTAGTTCCATACCATCACTACAGGCGATCTTCTTGCCTAATAAATCATTTAAGCAGGTGATGGGTTTACGACTGAAGAGGTTGTATTCACTAGTGGCTACTAAGCGACCCATCAAAATTTGATTAGCTTCGAAATCCTTTTTGAAATAGTCGTGATAGAGCGCTTCTGAGACTGCTGTTGCTACTTCCGCACTGGGAAAAATAAAGGGAAGACTCAGACTTTGCGCTGCTGGAAAAGCCGTAGCATCCCATGCGGAATAGACCGGGCACATATCTGTGAGGTCGTTGACCAAGGCATCAATACCATCTCGTTCTTTATGAAGACTACCGCCCCAAAAGCCTTCAACCCCAATAGCTCCTTTGGTCATGACTGCTAGGCGCTTGAAGGCGGGCTCGAAGACGTCTTTGACTGCAGGTGAGTCACCGGGAATATGGGCGCTGATCCTAAGGGTGATCGCATTAGGTTTAAGGCTGACATCTTCCCCTTCGGTATTTAACCAAGCTCTGGCGGAGCTCGTCTTGGAGATGACATCTTCAACGGAGTCGTTGGCACTGATTTGTAGTGGATTCATTTAGTCGCTAGCTTTCAGGTTGGCTTCTTTGACGATACGGCCATATCGATTAATTTCTGAGAGATAGTATTTGCTGAAATCTGCTCTGCTTCCACCAATAATTCGAAAGCCTTGTTTTTCAAGTTGAGCTCTAACGCTTGGTGTATTGAGAATACTTTGTGTCGTCTGATTAATCTTGTCAACAATATTATCTGGTGTACCTGCGGGTAGAAAAATTCCAAACCAAGTTTCTACTTCAACACCAGGTACGCCTACTTCTGCCATGGTTGGAATCTCTGGTGCAAGCGGTGATCTCACTGAGGAGGCGAGTGCTAAGGCACGAATTTTCCCGGCACCCAATTGCTGCAATACCAAGGGGAGGGTCGGAAACATTGCATCAACCTGGCCTGCAAGCGTATCGCTTAAAGCCTGGGCCGTAGATTTATAAGGCACATGCGTAATGTTTGTTTTAGTAGAGCTCTTAAAAATTTCTCCGGCAAATTGACCAATGCTGCCATTTCCCCAGGAGGCGTAATTTAGTTGACCGGGACTTGCTTTAGCCAAGGCGATAAATTCTTTTGCATTCTGAGCATTCACATTGTTATTAACTACCAATACTAGTGGAACTGCAGCAATCAGGATGGAAGGAGTAAATGCTTTTCTGGGGTCATAACTCAAAGTACTCATCCAGGGATTGGTGGCAATTGACGTTGACTCCAGCATTAATGTGTAGCCAT
>CALQED020000002.1 GCA_943329505.2 Polynucleobacter meluiroseus
AGCGAGGGTTGTAAAGTCTTGTGTACCACCTCGACGACCTAGTCCGCAACCAGAATCTAATTTATAGATCTCACACTTTTCAAGTGGCAGCCCTGTAGCCTCTGATAGAGCGGCATGTGAAGCTTCACCATTTTGTGTTGGCACCCAAGCTTCAGCACGATCACCGCTAATTTTGACGGTGGCGTTCATGGGCTCCATCGTCACGTGAGCGCGATATGGCGTGAAGTAAATTGCTTCTACTTTCTTGGTAGAATTATTGATAGCCTCTGGTGCATTACCCACCTTACGTTGCCAGAAATCGCCTTGCTCATCTAGTCCGGCGCGCAACATCTTATTAATATCATCTTGCGAGACGTTCGCTCCCTTACCTTCATCCCACACAATCGGTAATACATTGAGAGCGGTGTTAGCACGCCACCAAGTGTCCGCGACTACCGCCAGGGTACTGTCATTAATCTGTACCACTCCTTTAACGCCCCGCAGGTTTTTGACTTTTGACTCGTCATAACTCACGATCTTGCCACCAAAAACAGGGCAAGACTTCACTGAAGCGCTCAACATTCCTGGTAGTTGCAAATCTGCGCCATACACTTTTCTACCGTTGACTTTATCTGCCGTATCCAAACGTGCATAGGGCTGACCAGCGACTTTCCACTCACGAGGATCTCTCAGTTTGATCGATTTTGGATCCGGAGGGGTCAAGGTGGATGCGAGTTCTGCTACTTTTCCATAGGTTGTTTTACGGCCAGTGGGTTTATGGGTAATCACACCCTTATTCACAGTCAATTCAGTAACAGGAACATTCCACTGATTTGCAGCAGCCTGAACCAACATAATGCGCGCTGCTGCTGCACCCCGTCTTACATAGTCCTCTGATGTCCGAATGCCACGACTACCTCCAGTACCATGCTCACCCCATACCCGTTTGCGAGCTAAGCTTTGTCCCGGAGTAGCGGACTGCGTCTTCACTTTCTTCCAGTCACATTCAAGTTCTTCAGTCACTAATTGCGCTAGTCCAGTACGAGTCCCTTGACCCATTTCTGAACGGGCAATTCTGATGTAAACCGTCTCATCGGGCTTAATGCTGACCCAGGCATTGACCTCCGCTTCACCAGCATTCAGCGGAGAATTTGAATCATATGGAACCCCCGCTTGTGCCATTGCAAATTCAGGTAAAGCACCTACCCCTAACATCAGGCCGCCACCAACCATGGTGCCCTTAATAATAAAGTCGCGGCGTGAAATATTTTCTATTGTCATGTTCTTACCCTTAACCACGAGTTGCAGGAGAAGCTTGGTATTGCGCCAACACTTCCGCTAATTTTTTCTGACCAGAGGCAACATGAATGCCATCCCGAATTTTTTGATAGGTACCGCAACGACAAATATTCGACATTGCATTATCAATATCAGCATCAGTTGGTTTTGGAATTCTCTTCAGTAGTGCAGCTGCAGCCATGACCTGACCAGATTGACAATAGCCGCACTGAGGAACGTCCAGCGCAATCCATGCCTTCTGTACTGGATGAGAATTGTCTTTAGAGAGTGATTCGATCGTGGTGATCTTGGCGGCACCCACAGCAGAGACAGGCACTGAGCAAGAGCGTACTGGCTCACCATTCAGATATACGGTACAGGCGCCACATTGAGCCACGCCACAGCCGTACTTTGTACCGGTCAATCCAACCATTTCCCGAATCGCCCATAACAAGGGCATATTGGGCTCTACATCGATATTGTGGGTCTGCCCATTGATATTTAGCTGCATATTGCCTCCTATGATTTATTTTTAAATGACTATAAATCATTCTTGGGTTTTTGCAATTGCACACAAATTCGACTAAAGGGCTTGTTGGCCATCTAAGAGCATTTATTGCTATCCCAGATAGGCGTAATTTGCTATTCTGAGCCTTAAATTAAGGAAATTTATGACAAACGAAGATCAAACCCAAAACGACGAAGATTTTGACTATGGGTGTGAATGCGCGATGACCCTGCTCAATGAGCCTACTGAGGATTGTCTGAACGACTTAATTGATGAGCTAGATGAAGATGGCATGATCGCCACCGAAGTCGTCTATGGTTTATTGGCAACGATTCTCATGAGCCTTAATGAGGAAGATCACGAGGGCGAAGAGCATTAATGCTGATATAGCAAGTACTAGCTAGACTTGCAAAGCAAAAGCATCCATTGCTTGTGCCATCTCAATATCCAAGGTAGTTAACGCTTTCATCGAATGGGTGCTTAAGTGCACCACCACCCTATTCCAAGAATTGTTCCAGTCAGGATGGTGATCTAACTCTTCAGCATATTGCGCACAGAGTGACATAAAGGCAAAGGCCTGCTTAAAGTCTTGGAAAATAAATTCGCGCGTCATTTGAATACCAGAAGACTCCACTTTCCATAACGGAAGCAGTTTTTCAAAGGCAAAGTCTTTTGGTAAGGCCTGTGGTTTCATTGAGCACCCACACTCTGCGATAAATGCTTCAAATCCTCAGAGCCTAGCCAGCGCCATTGACCCTCGGCTAAATCCTGCGGCATGACATAAGCGCCAATGGCAGCACGGTGTAATTGGTTAACATGATTGCCGACCGCAGCGATCATCCTCTTTACTTGATGATAACGACCCTCTACGATAGTCATCGCCAAAATATGATCAGAGACTTGTTTGCAGGCAGTTGCATAACAGGGCCGCGGATCATCATCCAGAATAACGCCATTGAGTAAGTGCTCTATTTGAGATGGTGTCATGGGGTCTGGGGTCGTGATTTCATAAACTTTGCCAATATTTTTTTTGGGTGTCGTCATTTTATGAATGAACTGACCATCATCAGAAATTAATAACAAGCCTGTCGTGTCATAGTCTAAACGTCCAATGCATTGCAGACCACGCTCAACAAAAGGTGCGGGCAATAAACTATAGACGCTGGGATGATGGGTTGTCTTATGAGAACACTCATAGTTCGGCGGCTTATTGAAAGCAATGTAAGCTTTTTCGTGATACTCCCAATCCTTGCCTTCTACGTTGAGTATGAGGCCCTCAGTCGCAATGCGCTCTTCTGGGTCTTCGACCAGAAGGCCATTGACCTTTACGAGGTCAGCATAGACCAAATCACTGCAATAGCGACGCGTGCCAAATCCTTGACTAAAAAGGATCTTTTCGATGGAAACCGGTTTTGCCATATGTTGCAGAGAATACTACAGGCCGCTATGGATAGATTGCCCTGACCCATTGATGACCAAGCACCTTGAGTTTCAAATCATTATGATTGAAGGCATCCCCTCAATCCCATCCAAATATCCATCATGCTGACTGATCCAAAACCACGCAACCCACTTCACAAAAGAGAGGTGACTTTTAATGGCTATGCACGAGACGATGGGCTTTGGGATATTGAAGGACATTTAGTTGACACTAAGGGCCGTCCTTTTACAACAGGCTCTAGGACATTAGCGCCTGGCGAAGCTGTTCATGACATGTGGATCCGATTAACGGTTGACAATAATTTAGTCATCCAAGATCTTGAAGTCTCTATCGATGCACATCCCCACCCAGAATGCGTCAATGTAATACCCGATATGGATACTCTCATTGGCCAACGTATTGGAAAAGGCTGGCGCAAAATGATTGACACTCATATAGGTGGCCTCAAGGGTTGCACGCACTTGCGCGAACTACTCACAACAATGGCAACAGCAGTCTATCAATCTATACCCGGGGTCCTGCATGATCAAGATGAAAACAAGCCACCTTTATATTTGGGCACATGCAAAACTTGGGATTTTGACGGGCCTGTAGTCATGAGGGTCTATCCCAAATTCTATCGGGGGAAAGCCCCTCAATAGCGATCGGCTTTCATGCTACATATTCTTTTTTTCAGGCTTGATCGATTAAGCAAGTACCATCAAGTTTAGCTACTCCTGACTGCACTAAAGCTTGCGGCAACCATTTGGCCAATGCTTCAATTTCCATGTTCAGTAGATTTGCAGCACTCTCAAGCGCTGGGGTATTGCAAATCCACACCATCACTTCATTTAAATCCTTAGAGCGCCACTCTATCAACTTATATTTCAACAATACTTTGGCACCATGGCGTGCATTCCGTTTGGGATCTGCAGCTAAATAATCGAGTCTTGATCTTGCTGTCGCAATGGATTTAGCAACATCCACAAAAGGCTTGCCGTGGCCCGGTATCACTAGGGATATTGGCAAACTCTCGATCAAATCCAAAGTTTGCGCGACCTCTTCAAAGCCAGACTCTCCCCACAGTTCAGGAAAAATCGCACCGAAACCATCTTCCCATAAAGCATCAGCAGAAATCAGAATACCGTGCTGCTCTTGATAGAAGATGACTGAATGGGCATGGCCAGGGGCAGAGAGCACTCGCCATGGATAGCGTCCCAATTTGATCTCTTGCCCCGGTATGAGTAGTCCGTCATACATGAAGCGTGGACACTCTTGACCTAGGTTTTGATAACTCAATAAGTCTATATCCCAACTTTCTACTGCTAATGCCTCAGCAGCAGGGATATAAATCTCACAATCATAGGTCTTCGCAAGCTCGGCATTACCACCGCAATGATCTGAATGAAGATGGGTGTTAACAATCTGATTTAAGGTACTTAAACCATACTTATCTAATGTATTGCGAACTAGATCGAGGGTCATACTTTGGTGAGCGTAGTAACCGCTATCTACCAAACAAACATTATCCTCGCCAAAGTGAAATATGTTGTTTGCAGAAAGCCATCCTCGCTCGAATACTTCGATACCAGGAGGCAAAGAAAATGCGCTCAATTTAATTCTTTAATAGAACTTTTTCAAATCCATACCCGCATACATACTGGCAACTTGATCGGCATAGCCATTAAACATCTGGGTTTTGATCTTCGGGGCAAACATGCCTTTAGCGTCACCAATACGTCGCTCAGTAGCTTGGCTCCAGCGAGGATGATCGACTTGCGGGTTCACATTGGAATAAAAGCCATACTCGCGCGCATCAAATTGACTCCAGCTTGTCTTTGGCATCTCTTCGGTAAAACGAATTTTCACAATCGACTTGGCACTCTTAAAACCATACTTCCAAGGCAGCACAATGCGAACAGGCGCTCCATTTTGCTTAGGTAAAACCTCTCCATAAAGACCAAATGTCAATAGCGTCAGGGGATTCATAGCTTCATCCATCCGCAAACCCTCGCGATAGGGCCAGTTAATAATGTTGCTACTGACTCCTGGCATTTGCTTGCGATCTGCTAAAGAAATAAATTCTAGATACTTCGCAGAGCCTAATGGCTCAACCTTGTTGATCAGCTTTGATAGCGAGTAACCATCCCAAGGAATCACCATTGACCAACCCTCAACACAACGCATCCGATAAATACGCTCTTCCATCGGCGCTATTTTGAGTAAGGTATCGATATCTAGCGTGATGGGGTTTTTAACTAAACCCTCAATAGAAATCGTCCAGGGCCGAGTTTGCAAACTTCCGGCATAAGCAGCCGGATCGGATTTATCGGTACCAAACTCATAGAAATTATTGTAGGTAGTGACGTATTTATAGGGCGTTGTTTCGCCTTTTGCGCTATAGGCTGGATTGAGTGTGGCGCTCAGTTTTTCTGGGCCCGCAGCTAATGCTTTCCTGGAAAACCAAGGAGTTAAAGTGGCGCCAAAACTGCCTGCAGCTGCAGCCTTAATGAAGGCGCGGCGATTTTCAAAAATAGCTTGAGGCGTAATGTCGCTAGCAAGAATAGTCTTATCAATAAAACCCATGGAAAGCTCCATCAAAGTAATAGAGCTATTTTGCTACTGATATTGATTTATTGCTATGACTGAGAATTTTTGAGAGGAATGACTGGCATAAAAAAGGCAAACCCGAAAGTTTGCCTTTTTAGCCAAAAGTGCAATAGTAAGTTAGGCTCGCGCCGCTTTTAAAGCTGCATTAAAAGTGGGGCTTGGACGCATGACTGCTTTGCATTTCTCAGAATCAGCGTAGTAGTAACCGCCGATATCCACTGGTTTGCCCTGAACTGCCTTGAGCTCCTCGGCGATCTTTTTCTCATTTTCAGTCAAGGCTTTAGCCAAGGGTGAGAAGTAAGCTTGTAGCTCTTTATCGTCCGTTTGTGCAGCCAATGCCTCAGCCCAATACATGGCCAAGTAAAACTGACTACCGCGGTTATCTAACTCACCAGTCCGTGGTGAAGGTGACTTATTGTTGTCCAGTAGTTTGCCAGTAGCCTCATCCAAAGTACGAGCTAAGATCTTTACTTTAGGGTTGCTAGTCTTATCGCCAATATCTTCAAGAGATACAGCCAAAGCCAAGAACTCACCCAATGAATCCCAACGTAAGTGATTTTCTTCTACCAACTGCTGAACGTGTTTAGGAGCAGAGCCGCCAGCACCTGTTTCAAACAAGCCGCCACCAGCCATCAAAGGCACAATGGACAACATCTTTGCACTCGTACCCAACTCCATGATGGGGAATAAGTCAGTGAGGTAGTCACGCAAAATATTTCCAGTCACAGAAATGGTGTCCTTGCCACGAATCACGCGCTCTAAGGTGTAGCGCATTGCACGTGTCTGCGACATGATCTGAATATCTACACCTTCAAGATCGTAATCTTTCAGATAAGTATTTACCTTCTTGATCAATTCTGCCTCGTGAGGACGGTACTCATCCAACCAAAATACTGCTGGGGTATTAGAGAGACGTGCGCGATTGACGGCCAACTTAACCCAGTCACGAATAGGAGCATCTTTACATTGGCACATACGCCAGATATCACCCTCTTCTACGTTCTGCTCAAGCAATACAGTGCCATCATCCGCAACAATACGTGCTACGCCAGCTTCTGAAATCTCAAAAGTTTTATCGTGTGAACCATACTCTTCAGCCTGTTGAGCCATCAAACCGACGTTAGGTACCGTACCCATGGTAGTTGGATCAAAGTTGCCATGTGTTTTACAAAAATTAATTGCTTCTTGATAGATACGAGCAAAAGTACTTTCCGGGATCACCGCCTTAGTGTCATGTAAACGGCCATCAGCACCCCACATCTTTCCACCAACACGAATCATCGCAGGTATAGAGGCATCCACAATGACGTCACTTGGAGAGAACAGGTTAGTAATCCCTTTAGCGGAGTCCACCATAGCTAAGGCTGGGCGATGTTCGTGGCAAGCATGGATATCTTGAATGATCTCTTCACGCTTGGACTCTGGCAAAGTTTTGATCTTGTCGTAGAGGCTACTCATACCGTTATTGGCATTGACGCCTAACTCTTCAAATAACTTCGCATGTTTTTGAAAAGCCTCTTTGTAGAAAATCTTCACCGCATGACCAAATACGATCGGATGTGAAATTTTCATCATGGTTGCCTTCACGTGCAAGGACAACATCATGCCAGTCTTGTAAGCATCTTCAATTTCTTTTTCATAGAAATCGCACAATGCTTTTTTACTCATAAACATACTGTCTATGATCTCGCCAGCCAATAAAGAGACTTTAGGTTTGAGCAAAATAGTCTTACCGCTCTTAGTCACCAAGTCCATCTTCACATCGCATGCCTTGGTCATCGTCATTGACTTCTCACTTGAATAGAAGTCACCACCATGCATATGAGATACGTGAGTACGGGAAGCTTGGCTCCACTCACCCATCGAGTGAGGATTCTTACGAGCGTAACGTTTGACGGCAGGAGGTGCACGACGGTCTGAATTACCTTCGCGCAATACTGGATTTACTGAGCTACCTAAACACTTGGAATAACGCGCGCGAGTGGATTTTTCTTCCTCGGTTTTAGGATCATCTGGAAAATCCGGGATCTTGTAACCCTTCATTTGCAGCTCTTTAATGGCTGCAAGCAATTGCGGAACAGATGCACTGATATTAGGTAATTTAATGATGTTGGTATCTGGCTGCAAAGTCATCTTGCCTAGCTCAGCCAAATTATCGGGAACTTTTTGCTCGGCAGTTAAACAATCAGAGAACTGAGCCAAGATGCGACCTGCAACAGAAATGTCGCTTTTTACAATCTCTACTCCCGCTGGCGCTGTAAAAGTACGGATGATTGGCAGAAATGCGCAAGTCGCCAAAAGTGGCGCTTCATCTGTCAGCGTATAAATAATCTTTGATTTCCCTGAAGCCATTAACTTTTCCTCGATATTGATAAATTCACAGAGCCAGGTTTTTACCCTGCCACGCTCATATTCCGCATTTTGTGGCCTGCTTTTAGCGAGCCCCTTGAAAATGAGGAGAGTTTTCTATTTTAAATCATTGGGAATGGCAAAAATGGGGGTTTTGCACCCTAAACTCGCAAACCAGCCAGCAAACCTCAGCTCTAAATTAGCCGTAAACTGCATGTCATGTCCAGCAAACACCCATTACTCAATAAAAACCTTGTTTTGCTGATTCTGTGCCAGGGTCTATTCCTGACTAATAACGTCACCTTTATTGCCATTAATGGACTGGTGGGCTTGAGTTTGGCGCCAGTCAGTTGGATGGCTACCCTGCCAGTAATGGGCTATGTAGTAGGGGGAGCCTTCTCCACATCGATTGTTGCTAAGACCCAAAATCATTTTGGGCGCAAGATTTCTTTTCAGTTGGGTCTTTTGGTAGCAGTGCTCTCGGCTTTGTTGTGTGCTTATGCGGCATTTAGTAAAAACTTTTGGTTATTGGTAGCGGGCACCTTTATCGCTGGCTACTACAGCGCCAATGGACAGCTTTACCGTTTTGCCGCCGCCGAACTGACCGAACTTAGCCAACGTGACAAAGCGGTCTCCTGGGTTTTAGCGGGCGGGCTCCTGGGGGCCGTCACTGGACCTAACTTAGCTTCTTGGACTAGAGATTTATTTAGCACTGCCTTCTTGGGGGCTTATCTCACTCTTGCCATTGTTGCCGTCATTGGTATCTTAGTGATGCAGCTCATTCATTTCCCTGAAGAATTTAAAACGCAGCATGCCCTCTCGGATGGTCGCCCACTCAAAAGTATCCTGCGGCAACCCATCTTCATGGTAGCTGTGATTGGCGCCTCCTTGGGCTACGGGGTCATGAATCTCCTGATGGCAGGCACACCCTTGGCGATGCAGATCTGTGGACTCCCTTTTTCGGATACTGCTCTCGTATTAGAGTGGCATGTCATTGGTATGTTTGCCCCCGGCTTTTTTACCGGTGCACTGATTCAACGTTTCGGTCCCCTCAAAATTATGGGCGTGGGGGTTACCCTCAATTTCATCTGCATCCTCATTGCCTTAACTGGGACAGATCTTCATCAGTTCTTGATTGCCCTCTTCTTACTCGGCGTCGGTTGGAACTTTTTATTTACTGGCTCAACCTCTTTGGCGATGGGTGCCTACAAACCGAATGAGCGAGATAAAGCGCAAGCCTCGATTAACTTTTTTGTTTTCGCTACGATGGCCTTTACCTCTTTTGGATCGGGTGCCCTGATTACCTCACAAGGCTGGACAATCCTTAATTGGGGATCACTGATTCCCGTCATGATTACCGCTGCAGGTTTAATTTGGCTCGCAGGTAACAATAAGAAGCGGCCTATAGCCTAAGATGCTTTTGCGAGCGGTAGATTGAATAATAAGTTTTGTGGCTTTAGCTTTAGCTGTTGCTGCTCATTCATCGCAATGGCGAGATATACCGGTTTTCCTTGCTGCACTTTCGTCACTGCTGCCTCGTCAATAAAGTCTAGACGAAATAAGCAAATCACTTTCGCAAGCTCTTCAGCCTCGAGCAACTCTTTGTTATAGAGTTTATTGAGTATCTCAGTGGCTGCAGCATCCAATCCCACATGCCATGACCACTTAGGATCACTAATTTGCTGCATTGGGGTAATACGGACGGCTGCACCTAAAAAGTGTTTAATCCACTTCTCCAACACGCGGCAAAAATGATTGATAGGCTCATGGCCAAAGTTCAGCTGAACGGCAAAATCAAAGTCCTCATTCCGTGCCCAGTATTCAGCAGCATTCTCTTCATACAAAACATCGAGGTCAGCAGATCGGGTAAGCATCGATTTGCCTTTGAGTAAGTCCATGATGTTGCCAGATTCGCCTGCCTGAGCATTGCGTGCAATCACCTCTTCATCGGCTCCCATGACAATGCTATCTTCAAGGACGCTAATCTGTTGGGTCCTAAAGAAAAGTTCACTCATACGCACTTCCAGCGGATGGGCATCATTCCCCAAAATATGCCTGACAAAAATCTGCGCTAGCTGCATAACAAACAAGGGCGGCACATCAACACCTTCCCCTTTAAATAAGCTCATATAAAAAGCCTCTAATGAACTTGCTGCTAATAGGCGAGCTCGATAGCGCAACCAAATACGATAGTTTTCCTGAATATCCCCATCTGCCATTACTGCAATCTCTTGCTCGCTAATGTCTGCTCTGGGGTTTTCAGAAAGCCGCTGATGAAGAGCAAGTTCAGCGGCACAAGATTCTGGAACGAGGCCCAGTTCAGGCCTTTGTAAATACGTACGTAAAAAATCATCTGTTACCAATAACTGCCCATCAGGGCTTGGTAGCAGGGTTTGATATGCGGAATTGGGCCAGTAATTCGTCATGTGATGTGGCTTTCATTGGGCTTACAGTAAGAATCTAGAGCTCAGAATATACTAGCCAGTCAATTTGTACCCAATAGGAAAAAATCATGACTGAACTCAAAAAAATCGATACCGTTATTGGTGATGGCCAAGAAGCTGCTACCGGTAATCACGTTGATGTGCATTACACCGGTTGGCTATATGACGAGAATGCTCCTGACCATAAAGGTCAGAAATTTGATAGCTCGCTTGACCGTGGCCAACTCTTTAGCTTCCCATTGGGTGCTGGCCATGTAATTAAGGGCTGGGATCAAGGGGTTGCTGGTATGAAAATTGGCGGTAAACGTACCTTAATCATCCCCTCTGAAATGGGCTATGGTGCAAGGGGTGCAGGTGGTGTCATTCCCCCCAATGCAACACTGGTATTTGATGTGGAATTGCATGGCGTGAACTAAGTCACGCTGTTTTACCCAAATAAAAAGCCACCGCTTATTTCAAGGGTGGCTTTTTATGATTAAGGGCTGGAATTAAGAACGAGCCTCTTTACCATTGAGAGTCAAACGATTGGTGGGACGAGTCTGGCACAGGCTAATCAAGCGATTGCGCTCTGCCATAACTTTATCGGTATAACCACCATCATCTTCCGCATTGGCCGCACCAACATAAAACTTTAAGCCATTACGCAAAGAACCGGCCGTGGCGATTAAATACTTCAAGATATAGGCGCCAACCCGAATATTGACCTCAGGCTTTACTGCCTCTTGGGTGCCTCCATACAAGGCATATTTTTCGCGATGGACTGAGGTCATCACTTGCATAAGACCTTCTGCTCCGGCATGACTCTTTGTATTAGGGTTAAAGTTTGACTCTACTGAAATCACCGCTAACAACAACACTGGATCAATATTGACTTCTTTGGCGATCAAAATCGTATTGGAAACGTACTCTTCAATCTTAGAGCGATCAAGGCTGTATTTCTTTTCAAAGAAGTCAGCCACTGCACGTTGATTTTGAAGAGAGCCCATCAAATTACTATCCAAGGCTTGCGGGTCGATCTTGGAACTGGGGATGCGATCAGCCAAATGGGAGATCGACTTCACCTGAAGCTGAGCCACAGAAGGCATCAGCAAGGCAATGGTTTGTTGTTTTGCACTGCTTAGGCCAACATTGTCGGATCCTGGTTTTTGATACAGAACACTAGCAATGTCAGTATCAGAGGCTGCCAGAACAGAGCCTTCATTAGCACTCTTATATTGATCTAGCATGCTAAAGCCATTGCTCCACATGATATGACGAGCTTCCTCTGGGACTAGGATGCGAGCTAGATCAAAAGCCCCTGCATTGGTTCCATTGCCTGAGAGCCATAAACCCACCGCCATAAAGACAATCACAACGAGTAAGCCATTGATAACTCGATATACCGGAGTCATCGCCTGGGTTAGCAATGCCTTTGTTGCCAGCATGGCTGGTTGGGCATCCTGCGTCTTACTCAAATTGTTAGATAAACATTTACTCATTCAATTTTTTGCGACACCCAAAAACCTTGGAAGGATTTTGCTGCATTGCAATATATAAAAAACATGAGCCATCCTAAAAAGGTTCTTATATCAAGTCAAGAATAAACAACTCATTTTCAATAACTTTTAGATCTCGAAATGCGGGAGTTCCCGTATACGAAATTAATAATCAACATAAAGTTCTTTTAAATCAATAGCTTATATATGTTAGGGAGCACTAATTTCATTTTGTAAAAAATTGCCTAAATTCAGACTTTTTTACTATTTACTAGAAAAAATGGTCTCGATAAACCATACATCTAGTATTTATTGTCCAATTTATTTCTACAGGTAGTGCTTATATTGAAAGTGCCACAATAGATAATTTCTATGGATGATTGCACTCTACTTAGCCATCCTAGTTTCAAAAAGTCCTTTCAAAGCCAAAAATCAGATTAGCTCTAGAGCTAGTCCAGCGTGCTTGGCCATACACTTATAGCTGATGAAAAATCTACAGCGATCCCTCTCACGATCATTCTCACTGCTCGCGCTTGTTCTCTCGCTTTTAAGTCCTGTAAGCGCTTTTGCCTTATTTGAGGAATGTAAAGACCTTTTTCCAGGTCAACGGGTGCCAATAACCGCTCAAGCCGGGCGCGACCTTTGCTTTGATAGCTTTGCGGTTTACTACTCGCCGCAGGATAAAAAGCCGATCTACACCATAGAGAAACTAAATCGCGAGCAGCTACTAGCCCCCCACCCACGGCGGAGCAACCAGTTTTATGAAGAAGCTAGGTTGCCATTGGCTGAGCGAGCCTTGTTATTAGATTACCGCGGCAGCGGTTTTGATCGGGGCCATAACGCCCCTGCGGGAGACATGAGTAATGAAAGGGCGATGGCCCAATCATTCTCATTGGCAAATATGATGCCGCAGGCTAGACAGAACAACCAGGGTATTTGGGCTAAAAATGTCGAGGAGGCTACTAGGCTCTATGTGAAAAGAGCTGAGGGAGATATTTATGTCTTTACTGGCTCCACTGGAAATCAAGGAAGCATTGGTAGAAGTCGTGTGACCATTCCAAGCCATATATTTAAGTTGGTTTACGACCCCCATAAAAATGATGCTTGGGCCTACTGGATAGAAAATACCAATGAAGCACAAATGTCCCCGCCAATAACTTATCCAGAACTGGTGTCAAAGACGGGAATTGATTTTCAATTGCCAATCAAAGCAGATAGCTTGGGATCCCAGGCCGGGCCTAATAAGAGCCCGGTAGGCGGTTGGTATCCGATCTTTTTTGATGGGTATGCGGTTGATAAGGTCAATGCCCTAACTACCAGCATTCAAGAAGGCAAAGTGGCTAGTATTCAGATTCAATATGATCGAAATGGTGAGCTTGCCAAAAAGCTAGCCTCACACATTGAATCTAAAACACTGATGCCAGTTGCCCTCACACAAAGTAGCCCGCCAGATCTTGGTGGTGTCACCTTCGAACGCAATCGCGTTACCGTCATCGTTCGCTCAAAGTCGTTTGGATTTGGCTTGTAAGCCATGTGATCGCTGAATAGGGGCCAGTAGACCACGTAAGCCATTGTGATCAAGCGTATGCATCAGCTCTAACAATTCTCCTAACTCACCTTTAGGAAATCCCTCGCGCGCAAACCACGCTAAATAATTTCCAGGCAAGTCTGCCAATGCTCGTCCAGCATGCTTACCAAACGGCATCTTCATGAGTACGAGTTTTTCCAAGGCTTCTGAATTCATTCAATCGAAATCTTACAAGGGAAAGCAAATTCCCCTACCAATTTCGCCATTTTTGCAAAAATAGTCTTTTTCCTATTTGAGAATCATTCTCATTAAGTGATATATTGAGAACCATTCTCATTTAACTTTCCAACCCTAACTCAGAAAACTATGAAATTGACCATTCAAAAACTGATTGCCTTTAGTCTCGTCCTCGCTGCCACCTTACATTTCTCCTTAGCCTGTGCAGGTGAAGGTGTATTTGGCTGGATCTATACCTTAGACCTTCAACCCAAGGGTAAGCTGGAGTTTGAGCAGCGCTTACAACTCAATCAAACACAAGCGGCAGGAACCTTCGATGCGTGGACCGCAAGATCAGAGCTTGAGTACGGCCTTACCAACGATTTACAAGTCGCTGGCTATATCAACTCGTATTACACAAATGCGAATCAAAACTACACTAATCCAGATGCCTGCGGTGATGAGCCGACTTGTACAGGGGGTTACGGTGTTCCCTCTTCGCATGATCCATCAACCGCCTACAGAAAGAGCGGGATTGAAGGCGGCTCCTTAGAAGCAATTTATCGCATTACCAATCCCGTCACTTCGCCTGTAGGCGTTGGTCTCTATTTAGAGCCAACTTGGGGGCGAAACAAAGATGAGATCGAAGCAAGACTATTGCTGCAATCGAACTTCATCGATGACCGCCTCGTCTTGGCAAGTAATGTCGTAGTCGCCAATGAGCGCTTGAAATTTATTGAAAATGGCAATGTTCCAGAGTCGATGTTAGACATCTTGGTAGGTGCCAGCTATCGATTTGCCCCGAAATGGTCTGCAGGTGTTGAAGCACGCTTTCACAATGACTACTCAGAACTGAATTTGCGTAATCAAGTACAACGCGCAACCTTTGTTGGCCCTAATGTGCACTATGCCACTAAGGACTGGTGGGTTACAGGCGCATGGCGCTATCAGTTAGCTGGCGGAACCTGCATGGGTGGTGGCGAAGCAGAATGCTCTAACGCTCGCGTATGGGATAGCCATACCGTTAATGAATACATTATTAAAGTTGGCTTTCCGCTGAACTAAATACGAAATATGCTTCATTGGAAACCAACTCCGCTGGCAATCGTTGGATTGACACTGCTCACGGTACCGATCTTTGTGCAAGCAAAAATTTTCATCTCCAGCGAGCAAGCTCAGCAAATTCTGTTTCCTAAAATGATGCTCACTAAACAGCCCATCATCATTACAGATGATTTGCAAGAAAGAATGCGGGTGGCATCTAGCATCCGCCACCCCTTTCAAGGTGATCGCATATGGAGAGCGCCTGATGGTGGTTGGCTGGTGATTGACGAGGTCGTCGGTAAACACGAAATGATTACTTATGCTGTTGCCATCAGCAATATAGGTAGTGTTATCGGTATTGAAGTATTGGAATATGTTGAATCTTATGGCTATGAAGTTTCGGAAGTGCAGTGGCGCCAACAATTTATAGGAAAGACTGTCAAAGATCCCATCAAACTCAATCAAGATATTCAAAATATTGGTGGCGCAACACTTTCATCTAAGCATCTTACTGATGGTGTTAAACGCATCACCGTACTGCATGACTTAGCCTTGAAGAATATTCCTACCAAACCAAAGTAATCATTTGATGATGACCCGTTGTAAGCCACTCTTAGGTACTTTTGTTGAAATTACCCTAGATCAAGATACAAATCTGATAGCAATGAATCATGCCTTTGCTGCGATTGAAAGAATTCAGGAATTAATGAGCTTTCATCAACCTGACAGCGAGCTCAATCATATTAATCGTTGCGCTCACCACAAAGCAGTTGATATACATCCGTGGACAGCACAAGTGCTGCGCATAGCCAAACAAGTACATCGTCATTCACGTGGCCTATTTAACTGCGGTATTGGCCATCGCCTCGTTGCTGCTGGACTACTACCCCGTCACATTAACTTCAATAACCATGACTTAGGTGGCATAGAAGACATCTGCTTTTTAACGCCCGAGCTGGTTAGCTCGCTTCGTCCAGTATGCCTAGATCTTGGTGGTATTGCTAAAGGCTTTGCTGTGGATATGGCTGTTAGGATCCTCATCTCAGAAGGTATTTCATCTGGTCTAGTGAATGCAGGGGGTGACTTGAGAGTCTTTGGAAATACCCCTAAGCCTATCCACATTCGTAATCCAAAGAATCCTGCAGAGCTCATTGAAGTGGGCATGCTTCAAAATGCGGCATTAGCTACTAGTAGTCTTTATTTTGCAAAAAGAGATGCACATGAAAGCCACCTCATCAACCCTCTAGCAAAGGAAGAATCGGCTATCTATGTGCAATCAGCAGATTCCTATTCCATCCTAGCAAAAGAGTGTGTGTATGCAGA
>CALQED020000003.1 GCA_943329505.2 Polynucleobacter meluiroseus
CCTTCGATGACTTTAGACATCTGGGCTCGGTCACTCTTCGGTTTCAAGATAATAAAAATACGGCCTGTATTTTTACCTGATGAGCTGGCGACACACCCAACGCCAGAAATCGAACTGTCCACATTGGGATCCTTGTTCACTACTTCAGCAGCCAAATCCTGAAGGGCAAGCATGGCTTTAAAGGAGATATCTTCTGAAGCCTCCGTAGTGGCTTGAATTTGTCCAATATCTTCCTCTGGGAAGAAGCCTTTAGGGCTATTCATAAAGAGGATAACCGTGATGGCAAAAGTAGAGATAGCACCCCATAGCACTATTCTTCGATGACGCAAAGCCATATCTAAATAGTGAACGTAAGTCTTGAGCATCCAATCAAAAAATTGATCAAACTTTTTATTGATCGCAAATTCCTTGGCGTGCACTCCAGGCTTTGGCAAGAAACGACTGCACAGCATGGGAACCACGGTTAAAGAAACAACCGCTGATACCAAAATGGAAAGTGATACCACCACAGCAAATTCTCTAAATAGCAAGCCGATTGGTCCTGCCATAAAGAAGAGGGGAATAAATACTGCTACCAACGAAATCGAAATTGAAATAATGGTGAAGCCGACTTCTTTACTGCCTTTAAGGGAGGCTTTGAGCGGGTCCATGCCTTCTTCGATGTAGCGCATGATATTTTCAAGCACCACAATCGCATCATCTACTACCAGACCCACCGCTAGCGTAATGCCCAAGAGCGAAATATTATCTAAGCTGTAGCCCAGGAAATACAGCAGGAAAAAAGCGCCAATCAAGGAGATGGGCAAACTGATCGAGGGAATGAGCGTGGCTGAGGCATGCTTGAGGAATAAGAAAATGACTAGCACCACCAGCAACACCGTCAGGCCAAGCGTGATATTGACGTCATGAATCGCTTCAATAATCGATAGGGAGCGATCATTGAGGAGCTGTAGTTTGATGGACTCCGGCATCTGCTTTTGTAATTCAGGAAGCAGTTTTTTAATGGAGCTAACCACTTCAACTGTATTCGCATTCGGTTGTCGCAATACAGCTATGGCAATAGAGCGCTCTCCACTGGAGCTGGCAAAACTTTTTACATCTTCATAACTCTCAACGACATCAGCGACATCTTTAAGGTAAATGGGTAAACCATTCTTTTGGCTAATAATCAGATTGGCAAATTCTTCCGGTTTAACCAATTGAGGATTCGCGTAAATCGTGATCGCTTGACGTGGACCATCCAGAACTCCAACAGGACTATTGGAGTTGGCTTTATTCACGGCATTCGCAACATCATCCATGGTCAGATTGCGATTTCCTAAAGCATCTGGACGGACGCGGATACGCACTGCATAGCGCTTTGCGCCATAGACCAATACCTGCGCTACACCACTAATAGTGGATAAATTGGGTGATAGGAGGTTTTCTGCATAGGCATTTAGTTCAGATAAGCTCACCGATGGAGAATTCATCCGCACTACGAGTACTGGAGTATCTGCTGGATTGACCTTACGATAAGACGGCGGGACGACCATCTCGATAGGAAGACGTCTTTGTGCCCTTAAGAGTGCCGCTTGAACATCAACTGCTGCTTTGTCGATATCGCGATTGCTGTTGAACTCGAGGGAGATGCTAGTACTACCCAAAGAATTCACTGAGCTGATGACTTTGATGCCATCAATCGTGGAGAACTCTTTTTCTAATGGCAAGGCCACTGCAGAAGCCATGTTTTCAGGGGACGCGCCTGGCAATGAGGCACTGACTGAAATAATCGGCGTATTAAAGCTGGGAAGAGCTGCTACCGGGATCTTAAAATAGGCGACTGTTCCAGCGATGACGGTTGCTACAGAGAGCAAGACCGTCATTACGGGACGCCGAATACATAATTCGGAGAGTGTCATTTTTTCTCAGTAGCAGGTTTGTTTTTGGAATCGCCTGCCGCTTTTGCTTCACGAACTTTGCCGCCAGGGCGCAAGCTTTGCTTTCCTTCTACAACAACCCTGTCTCCAGCCTCAATACCAGTAACAACCGATTGACCTAGATATTCATAAACTACTTTTACGGGCTTTGATGTAGCTTTATTGTCTTTATCAACAACAAATACCATGCGACCTCTAGGATTCATGACAATAGCTTCGGATGGGACTGCTAAGGCATCTTTTAAGGTGCTAGCGATCATAGAAACTCGAGCAAATTGCCCAGGAAGTAATGTCATTGCGTTATTCGGAATTTGCGCTTTCACACGTACCGCTGCAATGGAAGGATCGACTTGGTTATCAATCACCAGTACTTTTCCTTCATAGGTTTTTTTACCCGAATCGCCAACAGTTACCTTAACGGCAATAGGCTCTCCATCTAATTGGTTTTCTAACAGGACTGGAATGTCTTTTTCAGGAATCACAAACTGAACATTGATGGGATTAAGTTGGCTGATCGTCACCATGGCGCCAACGCTTGAGGTCGAGGTCGAGTTCGTTGCAGTAGATACCACGTTACTTGCTTGGACTAAAGATCCAGGAAAGACATTCACAATGCCTGCGCGACCATCAATCGGTGAGCGAATCGAATCAAAGGATAGCTGCACCTCGGCGGCACGCGCTGCAGCTTGAGTCGCTTTTGCATTTGCCATGGAGGTTTCCAGACCGGCCTTAGAAATAAAGTTTTTTTCTACCAACTCCTTAGCGCGCAGATATTGCTTTTGAGCATCCTCCGCTAAAGCCTTTAAACGCTCATAGTTTGCAGTGTCATTTCGGTTATCTAAGGTAAATAGCAAGTCACCGGCTTTGACCTCTTGTCCGTCTTTGACATGGATCTTGGCAACGGTATTGGTGACCATAGGTCTGATATCCACAATGCCATTTGAAACAATCGTACCCGTAGCCTCAATAATTAGAGGGATATCTTTTTTCTCAACCACCATAGTGGTGACTGTAGTCGGTCCACCTGCTTTCGTTTCTGCAGGAAAGAAGTAGTTATAGGCTTGGTTGCCTGCGTACAAAATGATGAGCACCAACAAAATGGTCCATTTGTAGCTCATGACAAATGACTTCGCTTTAGAAAAGCTCAGGTGTTTAAAGTGGGGCGCCAGTTTTTGCCAGAGCTGACACAAGCGAGCCTTCGCAGCACTAAAAAGTCGACCAAGTTTGGCTACCGCTTGATTCAGAAAAGATTCAATTTTTGACACAGTCTCGTTTTTCTAAGTTTTTATCGTTTAAATACGGTTTCTGGCAACTTTAATGCATGCCCATTCTCTCATAAGCGGGCTAAAACAGTACTGGGCGGGCTTCTCTTGGCTCTAGGGTAAAAACTCCTCCACACCCTTATTGGCAAGCAAATCAGCCAATTCATTACCGGGATGTCCGTTATGACCCCGTACCCAGTGCCAGGAAATCTCATGATCAGGCAAAAGGGCATCCAATTCTTGCCATAAATCCGCGTTTTTGACTGGATCCTTGCTGGCAGTCTTCCAGCCACGTTTTTTCCAGCCTTCCAGCCATTCGGTAACCCCTTTTTGCACATATTGAGAGTCTGTCCACAATTCCACCGAACTTCTTTGCTTGAGCGCTCGGAGGGCAAAAATGACGGCACAAATTTCCATCCGATTATTAGTAGTGAGTTTTTCACCCCCATGGATCTGTTTCTCATGATTGCCTGAGCGCAGCACGGCACCCCAACCACCAGGTCCTGGATTACCTTTACAGGCACCATCGGTGTAGATCACGATATGGGGAGGATGATGGGCGGGTTTGGTATGGGGCATGGCGGTAATTTACTGCTTCTGGTGATGCTCAGGCAAATTACGCAATTGATTACGCTCGGCAGCAGGGCTGAGCTGAGAAATCGCCGGAATACGCACGGATGGCACTTGTCCAATAAGGCGTATGCCTTGATGGCGCTTAATAGCTGACACCAGAAAGACTGCGCCAAAAATAGGCCACCAGCGGTTGCCCATGGATTCTAAAAAATCCATCCTAGCCATGGCAGATTGACCATGGAGCGGAAATTTATAACAGCCAAAGTGACCACGATCCAAGGAATAGTTAAGAAGCTGCAACCAATCTTTGACGCGGATGAGGCTAATAAATTGGCCATCTCTTGGAAGATATGGATTACCAATCAACCTGCTCAGATATTGCCGAGCTCCCCACAGGCTTGCTGGATTAAATCCTGAAATTACAAGTCGACCCTCAGGACGCAAAACACGATCGACCTCACGCAAGATTTGATGGGGGTCTGCTGCAAATTCCAAAACATGGGGCAGTACGATTAGATCAATGCTCTCATTAGCAAAGGGCAACTCAGAAGTATTGCCTTCGATGAGATGCCAATGAAATTGGTTGGCGTATTCTCGATTGTCATTTGCATGCAGCAGCAAGGCTTGCAAGGGCATGCGGTTTTCACTTAAGGCATTCATTTGCGGCAAGCCAATCTGGACCGCATGAAAGCCAAAAACATCGGCCACGATGTGATCAAAGCATTTTTGCTCCCAGCGCAGTACATATTGTCCTGGAGGAGATTGGAGCCACTTTTCCCATGAGCTCCACGGGGGTGCAGGCATCTGCGAGGGAATGGGTGGGGTTGGTATCATCGGTCTATGGATAAGAATACTTTATTGCAAGTTTGGCCCATTCCGGCCTTTGATGACAACTACCTATGGTGTATCCATGATGGGGTGTCAGCTTTAGTAGTGGACCCAGGCGATTCTGGGCCAGTTTTGGACTATCTTGCAAAATCTCAGCTCACTTTGAAGGGTATTCTGATTACCCATCATCATGCTGACCATACTGGTGGCATTCTTGATCTATTAAATACCTTGGGCCCTCAGATTCCAGTCTATGGTCCAGCTGGTGACAATATCCCTGGGCGCACGCAGATCGTAAAAGAGGGCGACCATGTGGAGATTGATTCCCCGCGCATCAGCTTTCAGGTCTTCGAAGTTCCAGGCCATACCTTAAGTCATATTGCCTACTATGCAAAGTCGCAAGCCAATATTGCAGAGCCTATGCTGTTTTGCGGTGACACTTTATTTGCCTCTGGCTGTGGCCGCTTATTTGAAGGCAGTCCAACCCAAATGACACAGTCCTTGGCGAAGTTTGCCGCATTGCCTAAAAATACTCTGGTGTACTGTACCCATGAATACACCTTATCGAATATTCGTTTTGCGCTTGCCGTAGAACCCAATAATGTAGATTTAATTTCGTGGTCTGAAAAAGCGCAGGCACTTCGTCAACAAGGTTTACCAACCTTACCAACTACCATTGGACAAGAGCTTCAAGTCAATCCTTTTATGCGCAGCGATCAGGCTGATGTCATTGCTGCAGCAAAGACCATCTCTGAGCAAGAGGAGCTTCCCAGCCCAGCCCATGTATTGGCTGTGATTCGTGCCTGGAAAGATCGATTCTGATGCGTTTGCTCTATGCGGCAATGATGGTTGCCGTTTTGTTATCAGGCTGCGCTAGCACAGGGGATTGGTCTTCCGATACTCCCACTAAGCCAGGCTCTAAGGTATCGAAAGCTACTCGGGTTAATCTGAAGGATCAGTCCGTTAGCAAGGTTTACGCACCTTCAGATAATTTATGGATTCGGATTCGGGATGGCTTTCAATTAGAGCCCATGAATAGTCCTCTAGAAATAGAGCAGGTGCGCTGGTTAAGTGCCAGACCAGATTATGTTCATCGCTCGATGGCACGCTCCTCACGCTACCTGTTTTATATCGTGCAAGAAGTAAATGCACGCAATATGCCAACTGAGATCGCATTGTTGCCGTTTGTTGAGAGTGCTTTTGTTACCCATGCCAAGTCCAGCGCAAAGGCGGTTGGTCTGTGGCAATTTATGCCGGCTACCGGCAAAGATTTTCAGCTGACACAAAATGTCTTTCGGGATGAGCGAAGAGATGTTTTGCAATCAACCGATGCTGCTCTCGATTACTTACAGCGCTTGCATAAGCAATTTGGTAGCTGGGAGTTGGCCTTAGCTGCCTATAACTGGGGTGCTGGCAATGTGGCGAAGGCCCAAAAACGCAATCTCGCTGCTCGACTACCAACGGATTATGAAAGTCTGACGATGCCCCGTGAGACACGCATGTATGTGCCCAAGCTCATGGCTTACCGGCAAATTGTGTTGGATCCAGCCGCTTACGGCATCGTCTTGCCAGAACTAGAAAATCACCCTTACTTTATTGCAGTCGATGTAGACAACGACATTGATGTTGCCGTGGCAATTAAGTTAGCAGAAATTCCTGAGGATGAGTTTCATAATCTCAATCCTTCGTTTAATAAGCCCGTTATTTTAAGTAATGCCAATCAGCAAATTTTGTTGCCATTTGGACATGCAGAAATCTTTCAAGACAATCTCAAGAAATACAGCAAGCCATTGTCATCTTGGACGGCGGTCAAAATAGCTAAAACTGAAAGTGTTGATCAAGCAGCTAAAACCTTAGGGGTTGATGCTGAGGCATTGCGGCAAGTCAATGGCATACCTAAAGGAATGCGCATTAAGGCTGGATCGACCGTCATCATTCCAAAAGTAGGCAATCGTGCAGGCGATGTTTCATCTGCCATGGCAGACAATGCGAGCCTGAGCTTAGAAAAACCAGCGCCACCCAGTACGAAGTGCCCGCCAGTAGCTAAAGGCAGTAAAAATAGCCCAACAGTGAAATGCACCTCAAAAGCCAATAAGACGACAGTAGCATCCTCATCTAAGGGTAATTCTTCCTCAAAAAATGCTGCATCTCAGCATAAATCCGCATCGACAGGACTTGCAAATTCTGCGAAAAATGGTAGTTCAGCACCCACTACGAGTAATTCAAGTAATAAAGGGGTGAGCAAAAACCCGTAATTTCAGAAACTTTTTAGATTAGGTTGACCATGTCATATAAAGCACATCACGAACGTTCTATAAAAGATCCAGACGGATTTTGGGGTGAGCAGGCAAAGTTAATTCACTGGCAAAAACCATTCGATAAAGTTCTCAATTACGACAACCCGCCATTTGCAAAATGGTTTGAGGGTGGCCTGACCAATCTTTGTTATAACGCAGTAGATCGTCACGTTCCAGAACGCGCCAAGCAAATTGCGCTGGTCGCGGTATCCACCGAAACTAATCAAGAAAAAACGTACACCTATCAAGAGCTATACGAAGAGGTCAATCGGATGGCGGCAATCTACCAAGCCAACGGGATCAAAAAGGGTGATCGTGTTTTGATCTACATGCCGATGATTGCCGAGGCTTGTTTTGCCATGCTCGCCTGTGCTCGTATCGGCGCGATTCATTCGGTTGTATTCGGCGGCTTTGCTTCACATAGTTTGGCCTCACGCATTGATGATGCACAACCTAAGATGATTGTGACTGCAGAAGCTGGCGCACGGGGTGGCAAGGCAGTTCCGTATAAGCCTTTATTGGATGAGGCGATTACGCTAGCGAGTTATAAGCCTGAGAAAGTATTGATCGTCAATCGTGGCTTAGTAGAATTCACCACGGTTGCAGGTCGTGACCTAGACTATGCCTCTGAGCGTCAAAAACATCTGAACGATATTGTTCCGATTGAATGGGTTGATGCAACGCATCCCTCCTATATTCTCTACACCTCCGGTACCACTGGCAAACCGAAGGGAGTGCAACGCGATACTGGTGGTTATGCGGTAGCGCTGGCTGCCTCTATGAAACATATCTTTACTGGCAGTGCTGGTGAGACCATGTTTTGCACATCGGATATTGGTTGGGTAGTGGGGCATAGTTACATTATTTATGCGCCATTGCTGAGCGGCATGGCTACCATCATGTATGAGGGAACGCCACTGCGTCCTGATGCTGGTATTTGGTGGGAGTTGGTTGCCAAGTACCAAGTCTCAGTAATGTTTTCTGCACCCACTGCAGTTCGTGTTTTGAAGAAACAAGATCCAGCTTTTTTAACCAAGCACGATCTTTCGAAACTGCGCGCTTTGTTCTTGGCTGGAGAGCCATTGGATGAACCTACTGCAAGTTGGATACATGATGCGATCAAGAAACCCATCGTCGATAACTATTGGCAAACCGAAACAGGTTGGCCAATGCTTGCCATTCAGCGCGGCATTGAAGTGATGCCCCATAAGTTTGGTTCGCCAGGGGTACCATCGTTTGGTTACAACATGAAACTCTTAGATGATGCGAGCTCTGAAGAGTTAGGCCCAGATCAAAAAGGCGTCATTGCCATTGAAGGTCCATTGCCTCCAGGCTGTATGCAAACGGTGTGGGGCGATGACAAGCGCTTTGTGAGTACGTATTGGGAAACGATCCCCGGTAAATTGATTTACTCCACCTTTGACTGGGGCATTAAAGATAAAGATGGCTACTTCTTTATCTTAGGTCGTACGGATGACGTAATCAACGTTGCTGGACATCGTCTTGGCACTCGAGAGATCGAGGAGAGCATCTCTAGTCACCCTAATGTGTCTGAAGTTGCAGTGGTTGGGATTGAGGATAAGCTCAAGGGCCAGGCAGCGATTGCATTTGTGATTCCAAAAGATGCTACTAAAACAGATACCCTGGAAAAAGAGTGCATGAAGACTGTTGATAACCAGTTGGGTGCGATTGCTCGTCCAGGGCGCGTCTATGTAGTCACCGCTTTACCAAAGACCCGTTCCGGCAAGATTGTGCGGCGTGCCCTGCAAGCGGTAGCGGAAGGACGTGATCCTGGTGATATTAGTACGATGGAAGACCAATCTGTTTTAGCGCAAATTAAAACCATCATCGAGCGGAGTGCTGCCACCTAATTCATCCAGAGCACTGGAGGAGGAAACCCCCTTTAAAGCCTATTTGGCTGGGGATTCAAGGGTTTACGGAGCAAAACTGGTATGATTGCAAGGTTAAAAACTTATTAAATACCCTAGCGCTTAAAGACACTCACCTCCCGCATACACAAGCCTCGGGTTAGTCTTTTTGGGGGTTTTGAGCGTCGGATGGAGCAGGGACTGGAGATGGTTTGTCACCCTTGCTTCCTTCTTTTCCTCCCGCCGTGTTGGCTCTAGCCGACGGCACACTATTTCCTGGTTTTAGTATTGGCGCCTTGGGCGAAACCACTGGCGAAGTTGTTTTCAATACCGCATTAACGGGTTATCAAGAGATCATCACCGATCCTAGCTATTCACGTCAAATTGTCACCTTGACTTATCCCCACATTGGTAATGTTGGCGTCAATGCACAGGATGCCGAATCTGATCAGATTCATGCGGCAGGACTCGTGATTAAAGATTTGCCTAAGCGGGTTTCTAATTTTCGCTCAGAGGGCAGTTTGGATCATTACTTAACTGCGGCAGGCGTGGTGGGGATTGCTGGGATTGATACCCGTAAGCTCACTCGGATATTGCGTGATAAGGGGGCTCAATCGGGCGCCATTGTGGCCGGTCAATTAGGCGCAGATTACGTAGACTTAGGTAAAAAAGCGCTGGAATTAGCCAAAGCGTTTCCTGGCATGGCAGGACTGGACTTGGCAAAAGTCGTCACCACCAAAAAAGCCTATAAATGGCGTGAAGCCGAGTGGGATTTACATGGTCCTGACGGTAAACCTGCTTACAGAACGCTTGACAAAACAAAGCCCCTTAAAAAAGTCGTGGCATACGACTTTGGCGTGAAGCGTAATATTTTGCGCATGCTCACTGAGCGCGGTTGTGAATTGACTGTAGTACCAGCGCAAACTACTGCTGCACAAGTGCTTGCGATGAATCCTGATGGCGTCTTTTTCTCCAATGGCCCTGGAGACCCTGGCCCCTGTGATTACGCCATTGCTGCGGCAAAAGAAATTATTGAAAAAGGGGTGCCCACTTTTGGGATCTGTTTAGGTCACCAGATTATGGGTTTAGCTGCTGGCGCTAAAACCTTGAAGATGAAGTTTGGTCATCATGGTGCCAATCATCCTGTAAAAGATTTGGATACAGGCCGCGTTGCCATTACCTCACAAAATCACGGTTTTGCGGTTGATGCCAATACGCTGCCAGACAATCTTCGCGTGACGCATGTTTCCTTATTTGATGGTTCCTTGCAGGGCTTAGCTTGGAAAGACAAGCCAGCACTCTGTTTTCAAGGCCATCCTGAGGCATCGCCAGGCCCTCATGACATAGCTTATTTATTTGATCGTTTTATGGAGCTCATGAATGCTAGCAGCCAGAAGGAGGGCAAATAATGCCTAAGCGTAGCGACATTAAGAGCATTCTGATTATTGGGGCAGGCCCCATTGTGATTGGCCAAGCCTGTGAGTTTGATTATTCTGGCGCGCAAGCTTGCAAAGCATTGCGTGACGAAGGCTATAAAGTTATTTTGGTGAACAGTAATCCTGCCACCATCATGACGGATCCAGAGATGGCTGATGTGACCTACATCGAGCCGATTACCTGGGAAGTAGTTGAACGCATCATTGCTACCGAAAAACCCGATGCCATTTTGCCAACCATGGGTGGCCAAACCGCTTTGAACTGCGCATTAGATTTACATCGCCACGGTGTATTGCAAAAGTATGGTTGCGAACTGATTGGCGCTTCACCAGAAGCAATCGACAAAGCTGAAGATCGTCAGAAATTTAAGAATGCGATGACCAAGATTGGTCTGGGCTCTGCTAAATCAGGCATTGCTCATTCGATGGATGAAGCATTGGAAGTGCAGCAACAGATTCAGAAACAAACAGGCAGTGCAGGTTTCCCAGTAGTGATTCGCCCATCTTTTACCATGGGTGGTTCAGGCGGTGGTATTGCTTATAACCGCGAAGAATTTGAAGAAATTTGTAAACGTGGTCTAGATCTCTCTCCAACCCATGAACTCTTAATTGAAGAATCTCTGCTGGGCTGGAAAGAGTTTGAGATGGAAGTAGTGCGTGATCGTAACGACAATTGCATCATCGTCTGCTCAATCGAAAACTTAGACCCCATGGGTGTGCATACCGGTGATTCCATTACCGTTGCTCCAGCGCAAACTTTGACAGACAAAGAATATCAATTGATGCGTAACGCCTCGATTGCTGTGCTGCGGGAGATTGGTGTTGATACTGGCGGTTCAAACGTGCAGTTCTCGATTAATCCGGCAGATGGTCGCATGATTGTGATTGAGATGAATCCACGCGTATCCCGTTCATCAGCCTTAGCTTCTAAGGCTACCGGATTCCCGATTGCCAAGATTGCCGCTAAGCTTGCTGTTGGTTACACGCTGGATGAACTCAAGAATGATATTACTGGCGGCGCTACGCCAGCATCATTTGAGCCTTCGATTGATTATGTTGTTACCAAGATTCCACGTTTTGCGTTTGAGAAATTTCCCCAAGCCGATTCCCGCTTAACCACGCAGATGAAATCCGTTGGCGAAGTGATGGCGATTGGCCGCACTTTCCAAGAGTTCTTTCAAAAAGCCTTACGTGGACTAGAGGTTGGGGTTGATGGTTTAGATGAAGTCTCTACTGATCTAGATGACATCATTAATGAAATTAATGAACCTGGCCCAGACCGAATTTGGTATTTAGCTGATGCCTTCCGTATGGGTATGGACTTAGATGAAATCTATAGCGAAAGCAAAATAGATCCTTGGTTCTTAGAGCAGATCGAAGAACTCATCACGATAGAAACAGAGCTCAAACAGCGCAAGCTTGATAGTCTTTCTGCTGCAGAACTCCGTGCCGTAAAACAAAAAGGCTTTTCTGATCGTCGTTTGGCAAAATTACTGGGTATAGAGGCCTCATCAGTCCGTGCCGCACGTCATCGCTTAAAAGTGCTGCCTGTATACAAGCGCGTAGACACCTGTGCTGCTGAGTTCTCTACCAATACTGCTTATATGTATTCCACTTATGAGGCAGAACACGGTGAGTGTGAATCCCGCCCAACGACTAAAGACAAGATTATGGTCTTGGGTGGTGGGCCCAACCGTATTGGTCAAGGTATTGAATTTGACTATTGCTGCGTACACGCTGCCTTGGCGATGCGTGACGATGGTTATGAAACTATTATGGTCAACTGCAACCCAGAAACGGTTTCGACTGACTACGATACCTCGGATCGTTTGTACTTTGAGCCATTAACGCTCGAAGACGTATTAGAAATTGTTGCCAAGGAAAAGCCCAAGGGTGTGATTGTGCAATACGGCGGTCAAACGCCTTTGAAACTGGCTTTAGATCTTGAGCGTAATGGTGTGCCCATTATTGGCACCTCACCAGACATGATTGATGCCGCAGAAGATCGCGAGCGATTCCAAAAGCTATTGTACGAATTAGGCTTGCGTCAACCACCGAATCGTACTGCGCGCGCTGAAGATGAAGCCTTGAAGCTGGCAGAAGAAATTGGCTATCCATTGGTAGTGCGCCCATCTTATGTATTGGGTGGTCGTGCCATGGAAATCGTTCATGATGGCCGGGACTTAGAGCGTTATATGCGCGAGGCAGTCAAAGTCTCTCACGACTCTCCAGTTCTGTTAGATCGCTTCCTCAATGATGCGATTGAGTGTGATGTTGATTGCATCAGCGATGGTAGCCAAGTATTTATTGGTGGCGTGATGGAGCATATTGAGCAGGCCGGCGTTCACTCAGGTGATTCGGCATGTTCATTACCGCCTTATTCATTGTCTGACGAGACGGTTGCAGAGATTAAGCGTCAAACTGCAGCGATGGCAAAAGGTCTAAACGTCATTGGTTTGATGAATGTGCAGTTTGCGATTCAGAATGTGGATGGCAAAGATGTGATTTACGTCTTGGAAGTGAACCCACGTGCATCAAGAACGGTACCTTTTGTATCCAAAGCCACCGGTTTGCAATTAGCAAAAATTGCGGCTCGTTGTATGGTGGGTCAATCGCTTGAGCAGCAAGGCATCACATCTGAAATCAAGCCTCCATATTTCTCAGTCAAAGAAGCGGTCTTCCCATTTAATAAGTTCCCCGGCATTGATCCGATTCTTGGGCCCGAGATGCGCTCTACCGGTGAAGTCATGGGTGTGGGTAAAACTTTTGGTGAAGCTTTGTTCAAGTCCCAATTAGGTGCTGGTATTAAGTTACCTAAGAGTGGTACTGTGCTGCTTACCGTGAAGGATGGCGATAAACCTAAAGCAGTAGAGGTTGCTAAGCTCTTGCATCAACTCGGCTTTCCAATGGTGGCTACCAAAGGAACGGCGGCAGCAATTGAAGCTGCTGGTTTGCCAGTGCGCCTGGTGAATAAGGTCAAAGATGGACGTCCTCATATTGTGGATTTCATTAAAAACGGTGAAATTTCCCTGGTATTTACTACCGTTGATGAAACCCGCACTGCAATTGCGGACTCGAGGTCAATTCGGACGAGTGCCCAAGCCAATGGCGTGACTTACTACACCACCATTAGCGCTGCTCGCGCAGTCATGGATGGTTTGCTGGCATCTCAAAATGGCAGCAAAGAGTCGCTTGAGGTTTATTCACTCCAAAACTTACATCAGTTGCTCATTTAATCTAAAATCAGCTGATGGGGGCGCTTTCTGCGCCTGTTTTTAAGTTAGGCTAGTGGCATGAACACAATTCCGATTACCAAGCGTGGTGCACAACTCCTCAAAGAGGAGTTGCACCGCCTAAAGCATGTTGAGCGTCCCGCAGTCATCAATGCAATCTCTGAAGCCCGCGCCCAAGGCGATCTTTCAGAAAATGCTGAGTATGATGCCGCCAAAGAAAAACAAGGCTTTATTGAGGGGCGCATTCAAGAGCTTGAAGGCAAATTGTCTGCCGCCCAAATTATTGATCCCGCAACCCTAGATGTTGCTGGCCGAATTGTTTTTGGTGCCACAGTCGATTTAGAGGATCTTGAGGATGGTACTAAGTTCACTTATCAAATCGTTGGTGATGACGAGGCAGACATTGCTTTCAATAAAATTTCCATCAGCTCACCGATTGCACGCGCCTTAATTGGTAAAGAAGAGGGCGATGTGGTTGCTGTGCAAGCGCCTGGTGGCAATCGTGAGGTAGAAATTCTAGCTATTCGTTATATCTAATGGGCAATGCCAGAACCCAAAGAATATTTAGTGTTATTTCAGGTCTTTGGGTAGGCAGCTTCATTGCAGTTGGATTTTTGGTAGTACCAGTCCTGTTTTCAAGTCTGGGTGATCGCGAAGTTGCTGGCATGATTGCTGGTAGCTTATTCAAAACCACTGCCTATTGCGGTGTTGCCCTCAGCGGTTTTCTAATGGTGATGGCCAATCATCTGGTTAGACAGGGTCATCAGCGTTACCGCCTGATTCGTTGGATTTTATTAGGCATGCTCATGTCTACTATTGGAGCAGCCTTCATCATCATTCCTTGGATGACTTCGCTCAGAGATCAAGCCCTATTTGCAGGTCTGGCCGTTCGAGAATCGAGCAATGCCATCTTATTTAGTCGTCTGCATGGCGTATCGAGTGTTGTCTTTCTCATTCAATCTGCACTTGGCCTATTTTTAGTGTGGCAAGCAACAAAAAACGCCGACTAGCAGCGTTGTTTTTTACTCCAGTCTAATTAAGACCCAAGTGATTTTTTCTTGTTGCTGCTCATGCGGACCTTGCGCTTCTTGATGGGTGCTGGCGCAGCGGAAGCCTTGCGGTAGCCTGGTGAAGACCAGCCAATTTTTGATTCAGCAGCTTCAGAGCGCAGCACCCGCTTTTTAGGCGCGGCTGATTTGACAGCTGCAGCGCGTTCAAACGGAGACTTATTAGAAGCAGAGCGACGATCAGATCTTTCGGAATTGCTGGTGCGTATACCGGATTTGGTTGGAGCACGATTGGGTTGACGTTTCGTGCGAGGTGCTTGCAAAGACTTTTTAGTCTGTTTACTCGAGCGACTTAAATTGGTGTAAGCCTCATCGACGATATCTTTTGGTTTCCAAAGCACCAACAATTTACCAATGTGTTGCACTGGAGCAGCGTTTAGTTTGTCGCATAGTTCTTCGTAGATAGCGATGCGGGCTTCACGATCATCGCCAAATACGCGAATCTTAATGAGGCCATGATGACCAATTGCAAGCTTTGCCTCTTTGATGACAGCTGGCGTTAAACCATCGCCACCAATCATGACTACAGGACTTAAGTCATGAGCGTCAGCTTTGAGGGATTTGCGTTGTGCGGGGGTAATAGTCAGTGCAGTCATGGGCTCGATGATAGAGCATTGATGCATAAAAGAGCCTATTTAAGATAGATTTGATGACTTTTGAATGAATTCCTTTTGCTTTAGGGTGAAGAAACTAGGAAAATAAGAAGCGAAAGTGGGTAAGTTGTGGCAAAGAATAAATTTAATAAAAGTTGGTTGCAGGATCATCTAACCGATCCCTATGTGAAGATGGCCCAAAAAGAGGGCTATCGAGCACGAGCGGTTTATAAGCTGAGCGAAATCGATGAGCAAGATCATCTGATCAAAGCTGGCATGACCATTATTGACCTAGGTAGCGCTCCAGGTAGTTGGTCGCAATATGCCCGCAACCGATTGACCGAGCTAGGCAAAAGCAATCCTCAGATTGAGTCCGGCAAACCCGATGGCCAGATCATTGCGATTGATATCTTGCCAATGGAAGATATCGCGGATGTGAGCTTTATTCAGGGTGATTTTCGTGAGGAAGAGGGGCTTGCTGCACTGGAAGCATTGCTCCCTAAAAATGCAGATGGCAAGGTTGATCTGGTTCTATCTGATATGGCCCCCAATCTATCGGGTGTAGGTGTGGCTGATGCCGCCCGGATGGCCTTTTGGCTGAAATTGCCCTCGATTTTGCGGTAGGGCACTTAAAGCCTGAAGGTGCTTTATTGATTAAATGCTTTAACGGCAGCGGTTACAGTCAGATCGTAGAGTCCTTCAAAAAGGTCTTTAAAACCGTTGCCTCTAGGAAGCCTAAGGCATC
>CALQED020000004.1 GCA_943329505.2 Polynucleobacter meluiroseus
ACGGGAGACTCTGCTAAAAATCGTGCTGAGTTGTTATCGCGCAAAGTGATTGATACTGAGGATGAAAGCGAAAGCGCTCGCTCTATTGAATTAATTTGGCATTACTGGCGGAGCAGGCCAGGAAATATTCTGATTCCTGGGCATGATTTATCGATGGTCTTGGATGAGCAAGAACAACCATGCTATCAAGGAGAGCGAGAGGCAGCCATCCGAGTTTGGTTTTCTGAAAGCGTTGAGCACTCCGACCTGATTGACTTAACCCATTGAGTCAACGAACCCTTAATTTTTCAATTGAATGATGATTTGATGATGACGATTACTCCAGAACTACTCCATACCATTGCACCTACTGGTAAATTGCGCGCTTCGATTAATTTGGGTAATCCCATTTTGGCTAATAAACATCCTGATACTGCGGAACCCTTTGGCATCTCCATTGATTTAGCGAATGCCTTTGCAAAAAAATTAGGCCTCGAACTAGAATTACTGGTTTTTGATTCTGCTGGAAAGTCTGTAGAAGCAGTGACTCAAGAGAAGGCGGACATTGGCTTTTTTGCGGTCGATCCTTTGCGGGGTGAGGGGATTGCATTTACTGCCCCTTATGTATTAATTGAGGGTGCGTATCTAGTGAAGGATGCCTCACCTATTCAGAGTAATGAAGAAGTAGATGCATCTGGAAATCGAGTAGTTGTTGGGAAGGGTAGTGCTTATGATCTCTTTTTAACAAGAGAAATCAAATCAGCTGAGATTGTGCATGCCCCCACTTCTCCAACAGTGGTCAGTGTATTTTTGGAGGGTGGATATGAGGTGGCTGCAGGAGTGAGGCAGCAACTCGAGGCAGATGCTTTAAAAACCTCAGGACTGCGCTTGTTGCCCGGACGTTTTATGGTGATTCAGCAAGCTATGGGCTTACCAAAAAATCGCGGTGAGGTCGCATCACGTTTGCTGTGCGAGTATGTTGAAGAAATGAAGGCAAGTGGCTTTATTGCCAATGCTATGCAAAGACATGGCATTCAGGGTGCGTCTGTAGCGCCCTTAGTCTAGGGGTTACCTTGTTTTCAAGGTTGAATTTTTTAGTAATAAATCTTAATTAGGTAAGAAATAATGATGAATGCATATATTTGTGACGCTATTCGAACACCATTTGGTCGATATGGAGGCTCATTAAGCAGTGTACGCACAGATGATTTAGCGGCGATACCGATTAAGGCGCTCATGCAGCGCAATCCAAAAGTAGATTGGGCAAAAATTTCAGATGTTATTTATGGCTGTGCAAATCAGGCAGGGGAAGACAATCGCAACGTAGCCCGTATGGCTGCTTTATTGGCAGGCTTGCCCTTAGAAGTGTCGGGAGTGACCTTAAATCGTCTTTGCGGTTCTGGGTTAGATGCCGTAGGTTCTGCTGCTCGGGCTATTAAATCTGGGGAAGCTGGCTTAATGATTGCAGGAGGCGTTGAGAGCATGAGTCGCGCTCCATTTGTAATGCCTAAAGCAGAAAGCGCCTTTAGTCGGAGCAATGCCGTATATGACACTACTATTGGATGGCGTTTCGTTAATAAATTAATGAAAGAGGCGTATGGGGTAGATAGCATGCCCGAAACAGCAGAAAATGTCGCTGTAGATTACAAAATCGAACGTGAAGCGCAAGACTTGATGGCTTTGCGTAGCCAGAAAAATGCGATGGCAGCGATTCAAGCGGGCCATTTTGTAAGAGAGATTTGTCCGGTAGTCATTCCGCAGAAAAAAGGTGACCCTATTGTCGTGAGCCAAGATGAACATCCTCGCGAAACTACCATCGAATCACTGACTAAACTTAAGGGAGTAGTGCGCCCTGATGGAAGTGTTACTGCAGGTAATGCTAGTGGCGTGAATGATGGAGCTTGCGCTCTATTGTTGGCTGACGATGCCAATGCCACTCGGTATGATTTGATACCAAAAGTGCGAGTAGTGGGTATGGCTACTGCTGGAGTTCCTCCCCGTGTCATGGGCATTGGTCCTGCACCAGCTACTGAAAAAGTGTTGCAACAAACCAATCTAACGCTTGATCAAATGGATGTGATTGAGTTGAATGAGGCATTTGCTGCACAAGGTTTGGCAGTCATGCGAATGCTAGGTCTTCAAGATGATGATGCCCGCGTAAATGCCTGGGGCGGGGCGATTGCATTAGGTCATCCTTTAGGTGCTTCAGGTGCACGGCTGGTAACTACGGCGATGAACCGATTACACGCCAGCAATGGACGTTATGCTTTGTGCACAATGTGTATCGGCGTTGGCCAAGGCATTGCTTTAATTATTGAGCGAGTCTAAAAACAGCAATCAATAGCAGTTCTATTTTGGCTGGAATTCATCTGGTGCCCCCGGGGGAATCGGTGGGTGTTCTTTCAATGAGTTTTGGAAATTAATGACCATCTTACGAATGGGGCCCCTCACCCATCCTTGGGTAGTATTGACATCCGATTCTTCTTTTGGATCTTGAACAATGTTAAATAAGTAGGGGGTTTCAAGATGGTTAGCTCCAGCATTCGGCTCGACCTCCCAAACAAAATGCATTTTCCAGTCTCGCCATTTCGCTGCTCTGAGTTCTGTTTTAATAAAGTACACGAAACCTTCACGATTCGATTTCTCTTGCTTACCTAAAAGAAATTGACTTTGATCAAGTCCATCAATCACTCGATCTTTTGGAGTCTCTAGGTTAGCAATTTGTGCAAGCGTTGGAAATAAATCCACCACATGGACCATCTCATTAGTGACTTTTCCAGCGGGGATTTTATTAGGCCAGCGAATAATCAGAGGCACTCTTAATGCACCTTCCATGGCGGTATGGTAAGTCCCCGTCCACATCCCCGCACTTCCTCTCCAGGGCCTGCGATATTCAGGACCATTGTCACTAGCAAATATGAATACGGTATTGTCTGTCAAATGATTTTGATCAATGGCATCGATGATTTGCCCTACTCTGGCATCCATTTCTATTAGCGAGTCAGCAAAATCTCCCTGTTTAGAGATGCCCTCGAAATCGCGGTGTGGCAGAGTTGGGAAATGTAATTGCGTTAAAGGGACATATAGAAAGAATGGTTTTTTATTAGCATTGCGCTGGATAAATTCGCAGCTACGTTCTGTGAGAACTGCATCAATCTTGCGTCGCATCTCTAAATCGTATAGCTCTTTTTTCTCTGCTGGCTTTCCCTTGATACCTTCCATGACATAAGGCGGCTCAACAATAGACTCGTCATACCCAATGGCATCAAAAAACATACTCTCGTTAGTGGTTCTTGGAATGCCATACCATTCATCAAATCCCTTATCTTTTGGATATCTGCCTTCTTTATCACCAAGATGCCATTTGCCATACATGGCAGTTACATAGCCCGCCTCTGAAAATAATTCAGCGATGGTCTTTTCCCAGGGAATAATTCCTTGCGGTAGGCCAGCAGGAACCGATTGAATAGCACCCGTTCTAATTGGATGTCTACCTGTCATGAGTGCCGAGCGAGTGGGTACGCAGTCACTTTCAACATTGAAATTCAAAAAACGCGTCCCCTCAAGAGCAAGAGCATCAATGCGAGGGGTAGGCGCTCCACGAATGGCGCCACCGCCGTAGCAACCTAACTCCCCCCAGCCAAGGTTATCTGCCAGTATTAAAACTACATTGGGCTGGGTATTGTTTTGTGTATTCATGAATGTGTTCAATCGGTAATTTTTAATCTATCGGTATTTGAAGGACTTTATTTAATTCTGACCAACGCTGTACTGAAGCCTTCAAAAATACTTCAAATTCACTTGCGGGCATCGGTCTTGCAGTCAATCCAGCATCTAATAATTTCGCTTTAATTTCAGGCTTTTCTAAAACTGCCCCAATTTCCTTGGACATTTTATTGAGAATGATGGGGTTTAAGTTTTTAGGTGTAACCACACCTACCCATTGATTGATCACCATGTCTTTGAAACCTAATTCACTTAGTGTTGGTACGCTTGGCGCAGAGACATTTCGTTGGGCGCTAGTAATGGCCAGGATTCTGATGCCACCTTTCTTTTGTTGAGAAAGTAGGGGTGCAAAACCCAGCACTGCCGCTGGCGTGGTCCCGCCTGTCAAGTCAATAATTGCCTGACCTCCGCCCTTGTAGGGCACATGAATCCATTTGAAATTCCCAGACTTTGCTAGCCATTCACCAATGTAATGTTGATTTGTCCCCTGTCCAGAGGTCCCGTAAGAGATTGTGTCAGATTTACTTTTTGCTGCATTAATAAGGTCGGATAAAGTTTGGTAGGGTGCTTGGCCAGATACTGCAATACCAATGGGCTGTTCGCCTAGTAAAGAAACGCCAATCAAATCCCTGCCCAATCTCCAGCTCAGAGATTCTTTTGTGGCACTCATGATGGCGATACTGTCGGAGGCAATCGCAAAAGTATATCCATCTGGAGCGGCAGTTGCGGCCGCTTGCATGCCAATAGCTCCGGAAGCTCCAGGCCTGTTTTCAACAATAATCGATTGGTTTAAGGCTTTACTGAGTTCTAAGGCAATCAACCTGGTGACGATATCATTTGTTCCGCCAGCTGCCTGAGGGACAATGATTCGAATGGGGCGCTCTTTAGGCCATTCTTCAGCCCAAGAATGATTGCTAGAAAGAAGGCAGATTAGTAAGGTGAAGCACGAAGCGATATATTTTTTCACTCATTACCTTTGCTGTTAATCATTAATCATTAATCATTAATCATTTTGTCTGCTAACTGCACAAAATTTAGTTTAATTTGACCTTAGAGAAATTAACCAGCTCTTTCCATCTTAAGGTTTCGGATTTTAAATATGCAACAGCGCTCATAGGGGTTGATAGAACTTTATTAATTGCTTTGATTAGATTTGTGTAATGAATTCTTGAATTGTTAGGTTGACTAAAGAATATAGCTAAATCCTCACCCTGTTAAGCCGAATCAGTACATCATGGGGTAAACCATAAGCGCTTTTCTATAGATACATTTATCTAAATCCCCACTTATCCTAACTAGTGAATTCAGTTTTACTGTGAATGGTGGTTCTGGCGTGGTTCATCATTTAAATAAGCTGGTTTGGTAAGCAGTATTGAGTTACTGAGTTAATTTAGCGTACATATTTTTGGTATTTAGCCGCTAGAGACTTTTAGGCTGGTAAGACCCTTATTTGCAGGCTGGGAGGCATTACTAAATATAATGTTTGGGGTAACATCAATTCATTGAAAACGATTAAGGAGCCATTGGATATGAGTCATACATTAGAGCAATTTGCAAGCCAATGCCACGGTTTTCTGAAGAGTAGTCCTGGGCCTACTGGGCGTCAAAAAGTCGCCGAAGCCTTACAACAGATTTTGCTGGATGAAAGCTTTATTGCAAAGTATCTACCTCCCAGCACTGGCGAGCGCGAAGTGATTTATCAAGATCCTGAAATGGGGTTCTGTATTGTGGTCCATCATTACCTTGGTCCAAAAAGTTCTGATCCACATGATCATGCCCATTCATGGGCCATCTATGGGCAGGTGCGCGGTAGGACTGAAATGCGAGACTATCAAAAAATGGAAGATGCGAGTGCCGACAAACCAGGCAAAGTAAAAGTGACCCGATCTTATGCGCTCACTCCTGGCGTTGCTCACGTATACAACGAAGGAGACATACATGCGCCTGAGCGTAAAGACTCCACAAGTCTGATTCGCATTGAAGGCACAGATATGTCAAAGGTAAAGCGCTTTAAATTTGAGGTGGTATAGAACTGGCCAATTACTTTAGTAATTTTAAAATGATAAAACTCTCAAATCAGAGAAGGAGATAAGAATGGCTAAATTAAAAATTCAAAAATTAGCAGATGCATTGGGTGCAGAGGTATCGGGTGTAGATGTTTCAAAACCGATTGCTAAAGAAGATCTTATGCAAATAATGGATGCCTGGAAAGAGCATTTGGTTTTGAGATTTAGGGGGCAAGAACTCACCGATCCACAGTTACTTCAGGTTAGTCGTAATTTTGGAGAGATAGATCCTCCGGGTCCAAATTCGTATGGAAAACCTTTTCTTGCAGATTTTCCAGATATCAATGTGATTTCCAATATTAAAGTTGGAGATCAGGCGCTTGGGGGCTTAGGTGATGGCGAGGCTATTTGGCATGCTGATATGACTTATATTGATACTCCACCCAAAGCATCCTTCTTGCATGCTTTAGAAATACCGCCCACTGGTGGCAATACTGAATGGTGCAATATGTACATTGCATATGAGGCCCTGCCTACCCATTTAAAGAATGAGATTCGAGGTCTCAAAGCGATTCATGACGCTACTTACAATAGTGCCGGCATGATTCGCAAAGGCATGAAGGATGTTCAGGATCCACGAGAAGCTCCGGGCGCACATCATCCCTTGATTTCAAGGCACCCCGAATCCGGTTTGCCATGTTTGTTTTTAGGTAGACGTCGTAATAGTTACATATTAGGGCTGGATTTGGATGCTAGCAACCAATTGCTCGATGAGTTATGGGCACATATTGATAATCCAGAATTTACATTTACCCAAGTTTGGCAGTTGTATGATTTGATTCTTTGGGACAACCGCTGTACATTGCATCGGCGTGATAGTTTTGATCCTCAAGCCAGACGCCTCATGCATCGCACCCAAATCAAAGGCAGTCCCGTCATTCCATTTGAATAAGATAATATGAAATCAACCATTTCTAAAGTAGAGGTTTTTGGTGTAGCTGTTCCCCTCGTTGGCGGTGGATTTAAGAATGCATACGTCACCAAAACGGTCCAAAAAAGTGCAGTGATACGAATTACTGATCATGATGGTCGTATAGGCTTGGGCAATATCGATCCTTCTCCTGGCTATTCAGTTGAGTCAATCGAGGATTCTCTTAAAGTGCTGAAGGAGACATTAGCTCCCTCCATCATTGGATTAGATGCTTTTAATATTCACGAGCTATTAATTGCGATGAATAAAAAAGTAGATCATTTTTATGATGCTAAAGCGGCTATGGAGATGGCTTGCACAGATCTGATTTGTCGAAAATTGGACATCCCGGTCTATACCTATCTTGGCGGTCAAGTGGTTGATACGCTCTTATTTAATGCGTGGATTGGCATATTACCTCCCGGTGAGGCTGCTGCAGAGGCAAAAAAATGGTTTGATAAGGGCTTCAGGTCAGCCAAAGTGAAGGTTGGTGGAAATATTCATGCTGATCGAGACCGTATAGCTGCCATTCGGGCTGCCGTAGGTCCGAGCATGAAGTTACGCGCAGATGCCAATGCCGGATATTCAGTTGAAGATGCGATCGCTTTAGGCAAGCTATTGGAGCCATTTGATATGCAGCTTTTTGAGCAGCCGGTCCATGCCGATGATTTAGTGGGCATGGCGAAGGTCAGGCAGGCAGTTGGCATTCCTGTGATGGCTGATGAATCTATTGTTGATCACGAGAGTTTGATTGCGGTGATTAAGCATGATGCCGCAGACATTGTGAAGCTAAAGGTCATGAAGCAAGGTGGATTTTTAAATGCCCGCAGGATGCTTGAGACCGCGAGTGCTGCAGGTCTTAAAGTGGTGATCGGGCACGGCTTTGGTTTGGGCGTGAACACAGTAGCAGAGATCATGTTTGCTTGTACTAGTTTCGATGTCCTGCCAGGCTTAGAGTGTGTCGGGCCACTAAAAACAGTTGATGATATTGTCACTCATAAACTCGATATTTCTAGTGGGTCGCTGGCATTACCTGATGGCCCTGGTCTTGGCGTCACCCTAGATGAAGAAAAAATGCAGAAATATACATTTTTTTGAAACTATCAATAAATTAAAGATATCTAAAGGTAAGGCAATGCATCTCAAAAAAATTCTTAGTATTGTTTTTTTATCCTTTATAGGATTGGCAAATGCCCAAACCAGTAAAACGATGACTATCGTTGTGCCATTTGCTGCCGGCGGCACTGTAGACATAGTGGCAAGGCAGTTAGCGCCTGATATGGGTAGATATTTAGGTGATTCGATTGTGATTGACAATAAGGGCGGCGCAGGTGGCACGATAGCAACGGCGAAATTGGCCACTTCGAACCCTGATGGCAAAACGATTATGTTTCATCATATGGGTTTCGTTTTTAACCCAGCCTTATACGATAAGCTGCCATTTGATACGCGCAAAGATATTATTCCTGTCGCTGATATTGGTGTCACTCCTAATGTTCTGGTAGTTACTAATGCACTACCAACAAAAAATATTGCAGAGTTTTTAGCGTACGCTAAAAAGAATCCAGGCAAGATTAATTATGGCTCTGGCGGTATTGGAAGTGCAGGGCATCTTGCCATGGAGATGTTTGAGGAAGCTGCAGGTTTTCAGGCAACCCATGTTCCTTATAAAGGGTCTGGACCTGCAATTACCGATTTAATCAGCGGTCAGATCCAGGCGATGTTGATGACGATTGCGGCTATTAAGCCCTATATCGATTCAGGCCAAGTGAGGGCATTAGCCACCTCGGGCTTGACCAGAACACCATCCTTGCCAACGATTCCTACCCTCAACGAGAGTGGTTTGAAAGGATTTAATTTTGAGCCTTGGTATGGCGTATTTGCTCCTGCTAAGACGCCACAAAAAACCTTAGAGCAGATTAATTTCGCTGTAAATGAAGCTCTCAAGAACCCAGAAAATCAGGTGAAACTTGCTGGGCAGGGTCTAGAGGTAAAGCCAATGACAATGCCCCAGTTTGCTGCCATGGTTGATGCAGACTTACTTAAATGGGATAAGGTTATTAAGCGCTTGAACATCAAGGCAGAGTAATGCGTACTTCTAATAATAAGGATTGGTAATGACTTTTCAATCGGTTGATGCAAAAACCTTAAAGCAATGGCTGCATGGAAAAACTGAAATTGCTTTATTTGATGTGCGCGAGCATGGTCAATATGGGGAGTCACATCTTTTCTTGGCAACCTCTGTGCCATATAGCCGATTGGAATATGAAGCGGCTCGATTAGCGCCTCGTAAGTCTGTGCGACTCGTGGTCTATGATGAAAATGGCTCTGGTGTTTCAGTCAAGGCTGCCCAAGCTCTCATCCAGCAGGGCTATCAAAATATTTATGTACTTAGCGGGGGCACGCAGGGCTGGCAGGATGCCGGATTTAATGTATTTGCGGGAGTTAATCTTCCATCTAAAACTTTTGGGGAGTTAGTTGAGCATCAATGCCATACGCCCCGGGTGAGTGCGCATGATTTAGTGAAGATGATGAGCGACAAAGAGGATTTCATCGTCCTAGATGGCAGGCCTCAGAGTGAGTTTAAAAAAATGAGTATTCCTGGGGCTCAATGTTGTCCAAACGGAGAATTGGCCTACCGGATTAAAAGTCATGTTGCGAGTCAAGATACTAAAATCATTATTAATTGTGCTGGTAGAACTCGCAGCATCATCGGCGCACAGACGCTGATTAATTTAGGGATTAAAAATCCAATCTTTGCATTAGAAAATGGTACCCAAGGCTGGTATCTGAATGATTATGTGTTGGACCATGGGAAAGTGGCTCAATATGCTCAACCTAAAGTTGATGAGGAGATGCTGCTTGCTTCTCAAGCTTTAGTAAAAAAGTTTGATATTCCTGTAATTTCAGATGAGCAATTTTTATCTTGGAAAAATGATACGGATCGTTCTTTATATCTCTGTGATGTGAGGACTGCAGAGGAGTTTGCACTCGATGGACTTCCTGGCGCGCAAAACACGCCGGGAGGGCAATTTATTCAGGCTACCGATCAATTTGTTGGCGTTCGGAATGCGCGCATTGTGTTGTATGACTCTGATGGAGTGCGGGCAATAACCGTTGCTAGCTGGTTAAAGCAGATGGGACATGATGTAGCAGTGTTACGAGATGGCGTCAAAAGTACCGTTAGCTTACCGAGTACTCAGATCGATCATTTGCTTGGCTTGGCGCCTATCAAGACCACAGATTTGCAGGCAATGGATCAAAATGATGCTGTCACTATCTTGGATATTCGTGGCAGCATGCAATACCGTAAGGCCCATTTACCAAATGCTCTTTGGGCTATTCGTCCTCGACTGCAAGAAATCATTCGTGGCGCTCAAAAATCCATCCTGATTATTTCAGATGATCCTGCGCTTACTTACGGGGCTCTATTAGAGCTGAAAGGACTTGATCTCAATATTCAGGTTTATGAATTACCGGACTCTGGGTTTCCAAAGGAGCTGAAAACCGTTTCTACGGAAGCCATGCCGCCTAATTCAGACTGTATTGATTTCTTATTTTTTGTGCATGATCGGCATGATGGTAATAAGGATGCAGCGCGTCGTTACCTAGAGTGGGAAACTGGCCTGATTGCGCAGTTAGACCAAGATGAAATTAACTTATATTCAATTCAATAAGGCATCATGAAATTATTTTCTCGTATAGCTCTCTATAGTATTTGGATACTCGCGGGTGGATTCATGAGCGGTCACCTGATGGCTCAGAGTAGTGATGCGTATCCTTCTAAGCCAGTCAGAATTATTGTGCCCGTGTCTGCAGGCGGAAGTACGGATAGATTGGCAAGGTTGCTGGCAGAAAAATTATCAGTTACCTGGAAGCAGCCAGTCATCGTTGAAAATGTCACAGGTGCGGGTGGATCGATTGGCGCAACCCAGGCAGCGAAGTCAAAACCAGACGGGTATACATTGTTATTACATAGCGATGCGGTGGTACTCAATTTGGCTTTGCTTTCAAAACCGAATTACTCCTTAAGTGACTTAACTGGAGTGGTGAAGGTTGCTGCCAACCCACAAATTCTGGTGGTACGTCCTGGACTGGGCGTCAGCACTCTCAAAGAATACGCTGAGTTAATCAAAAGTAAGCCCGGTATTATCTCCGTTGGATTACCTACTAATGGCGGAATTGGGCATATCTCCCATGAAATGCTTAGCAAAGCCCTGAACCTCAATGTGAACTATGTTCCCTATCCTGGTGGTGGCCCGGCAGCTCTAGCTGTCATGGGTGAGCATGTCGATGCCACCATGATCACAACAGCAGCAGTAACCGAATTTATTAAAGCTAAAAAATTGGTTCCGATTGCGGTGACAACGAGCTATCGTTCATCGGCATTACCAGATGTACCAACGATCTCGGAATCAGGCGTACCGGGATTTAGTGTGGAAAGTTGGCAAGGAATTCTGGCTCCCGCCTCTACACCGAAAGAGATAGTGAGAAAAATTAACCGTGATACATTGCTCATTTTAGAAAATCCTGACTTTAAGAAGCAGATTGAGGCAATGGGTTATGGAGTCTCATCAGGAAGTCCTGAGCAATTTAACGCCTCCTTAAATGATGAGTTAAAGCGTTATACCCAAGTAATCAAAGATGCCAAAATTACTTTGAAATGATCTTCCACTGCCTTCGCAAATCTACAATGAATTACTTATTCACTCTACTTTCATTGGTCACAGCGCTCACCTCATTACAGCTTACTGCTGCTCCCAATATGTATCAGTGCCAAGTGATGAGTGATGCTTACATTAAGGAAGGCGGAGTTCTAGATATCTTGCGAGATAGTCCTAGAGTCGGGCAGAAATTTACTGTGGTTAAGAACACTGGCGAAGTGATTGGGGACATCATGGATCCCCTCAAAAATCCTAAAGTGATTGCATTGGGTAGCGAGAAAAATTCCTATAAAGTGCTTTGGGAGCAAAAGGCTGCTGATAAAAAAGGTGCCTTTGTTGATTACTTGAATATCGATGAATTCATCAAAGGGAAAAAGAAGCCTTTTGGTTTCTTTTCGGGTAGCTTACTCTTAACGGGATTTTGTGAGTAGTGATTTTTGGGGTAAGCTAAGGTCAGATGAAGTAAGGTCGATATTGCAATATTTGTGGTTGGAGCATGATTGACATTGTTCAATCATGCTTCTCAAACTTGGGCCTAGCCCATTAAGCACTAATTTGACGCATTTTCAAAATTAGTTCATCCAAAAGCTTTGTTAATATTCCCCTCTATATGAATATTATGCAAAACAGCTTAGTGAATAAAAAGAGCCTTTTCCCATTGCCGCAGGCCGTGTCACAGAAGATCGTGGGTGGACTCATCGGTTTGGTGGATGTTGACGGCGGCCCAACTCCTGAGCAAAGTCGGGTATTCAATGCGCTAGCAATCCATTTGCTAGGTGTCGATATGAACTCGACAGCAAAGCCCTCGACGATGACTCCTGCGGAGCTTGCTCTTTCTTTGCCAGATGCAAGCTATCAGCGCATCTTTATGCAGATTGCTTCTATTTTAGAGTTATGCCGTCATCCCAAAAATGAAAAGCAATTTCGTCGTTTAGAGGAATATGCTGCAGCCTTTAAATTTGATGGAGTAGAGCTCAAGATATTGCAAGACTTTGCCCACTTGTCGGCAACAGATGCCACCGCTGATTTCATTCGCCTTTATGGCGCATTCACCCCTGAACTTTCTGAGCACTATGGTCAATTTCCTGTGGGCGATCGAAGAGGGCTTGATGATCAATTTTATGAGCGCATTGAAGCGTTGGCGCATATGCCCTATGGAAGCTTGGGCTGGGCATTTACCAAATTTTATGAGCGAAGTAAGTTAACAGTACCGGGGCGAGACTCTCCAAACCCGAGCTACTATGTCAGTCATGACATGGGACATGTGATATCAGGATACGAAGCTACTGGACCTGGGGAGCTTGCTCTTGGAGCTATCAAGCTTGCTCTGGATGGTAGTGATGCGAATTGGATGGCATCGCTGGCTAATTTTTTAATTCATGAGGTAGGTCTTTTTACTCATGGCACCAATGTGCAATTTGTACCTTACGGTCACGATGGAGATCCTTATTACAAAGCTGGCGTAAGAGGCGCAATGGATATGCCTGGAGCAGCAGATCTTTTTGCTGAAGCCTTACAGCGCGGCGCGCAATGTGGCGGAGACTTCACTAAATTGGATCATCTGGCTATCGCCCATATGCCCCTGATAGAAATTCGGCGAGAGTTGAAAATTCCACCGCTGAGTAAATCCATGTATGACGACAAAGAGTTCTGGCCAAGTTCTTATTGAGCCAGGACTAGGCTGACAACATGACTGCGGCAGCTATTGAATAATAAGCACTAGAGCGCAGTGTTTTAGCCAATATTCACCAATATAGGGATTACTTATTCCTTACTTTAAGATAACTTTGCTATAAGCTATATGGGTAAGATCATTACCATTGGATAATAAAAATTATTAATAGAGAGTTTGCATATGGATATTGCTTCAATTAAAAAAACTGCTTACGCAATGCCGCTGACAAACCCAGCCTACCCTCCCGGTCCTTATCGATTTATGGATCGTGAGTACATGATCGTGACTTATCGGACTGATCCTGCAGCATTGGCTGCTGTTATCCCGGAGCCATTGGTCCCACTTGAGCCAATCGTGAAGTATGAATTTATTAAGATGCCTAACTCAACAGGTTTTGGTGACTACACAGAATCCGGCCAAGTAATTCCAGTGAGTTTTCAGGGTGAAGAGGGCGTCTTTATTCACTCAATGTATTTGGATGATGAATCTCCCATCGCAGGTGGTCGTGAAATATGGGGCTTCCCTAAAAAATTTGCTAACCCTAAAGTTGAACATGAGGGTGATGTGATCGTTGGGAAGCTGCATTACGGTAGCGTGCTGTGCGCGACTATGACGATGGGATTCAAACATCGTGCGCTCGATCCTTCGGGCTTGATTAGTTCCTTACAGAAACCCAATTTTCTGATTAAGATCATCCCTCACGTAGATGGTAGTTTGCGCATTTGTGAGTTAGTGCGTTATCACCTCAAAGAAATTACCATTAAAGAAGCTTGGTCTTCACCAGCAGATTTACAGCTTTTTAATCATGTGATTGCTGATGTTGCCAAATTACCTGTCTTGGAGGTTCTTTCGGCTGTGCATTTTGTAGCTGATATCACTCTTGGTATGGGTGAGGTAGTACACGATTATATGCAGGACTAGGCAGGATTGGTAGGCAAAAAGCTGCTTTATCGCCCTCCAGAATTGTTGGGGTAATAATGTTATAGTTTTCCCAATTTAGACGGCTCTATATCAAAGCAATGGCAGATTGATGTTTTATAGAGTTAGCAATTTAATTCAGTAGATCTTGCCAGCTATATTTTTAAGAAAATGACTTATGAATCCAGAAAAAAATAGTAATGAAAAAAAGGTAGACAACTCAGGGCTAATTGAAAAAGGTCTCGAACTATTAATATTTAATAGTAGATGGGTCTTGGCCATCTTCTATGTTTTCTTAGTATTCGCTTTAGTCATCTTGGCCATTAAGTTTTTGCAAGAATTTGGACATTTCGTCATGACTTTCTGGGGCGCTACCGACGCTGAGTTTTTAACCGGTGTGTTAGGCCTTGTTGACAAGACACTCCTTGCTAATTTAATGATCCTGGTAATTTTCTCTGGATATGAAAATTTTGTATCTGTGATTGGAGCTGCAAAGGATAGCGATGATCGGCCAAGCTGGATGGGTGCGGTTGATTTTGCGGAGCTCAAACTCAAGCTTATTGGATCTATTATTGCGCTGTCCGGAATTATTCTTTTAGCTTCATTTTTAGAGATCTCTAGCACCAACAAGGATGACTTAGGCTGGATGATTGGCATTCATATGGTATTCGTTATCACAGGCCTGTTATTTGCGCTCTCTGAGCGAGCCATGATCCATCACAAAAAATGACCTAGTAATCAATTGTGCAGAGCATTTCTGAGCCGCTAATTGGCTGCTCAGAAACTGCGCTCTTAATCTCATGACCAAGGGATTAAAAGATCTCACCTGCTTTAGTGAGCCTTGCCTCTATCAAAGGTGAAGTTTTAAATCTATCGACAAAATATAGTAATGGAGCAATGTATGACAAACCAGCCGATGACGACTATTCCCGAATTTCTGATTCGACGCTTTCATGAGCTAGGAGTGCATGAGGGTTTTGGGATAGTGGGTGATTTTGCGCTGAAGTTATTTGATCGTCTGTCTCATCATGGTTTCCCCATTTTGGTCACTACCGATGAACAGGGTAGTGCATTTGCAGCAGAGGCATATGGAAGAGTGCGTGGTTTAGGCGTATGTGCAGTCACTTACTCTGTTGGCGGATTTAAGGTTGTGAATGCCACTGCGGGAGCATGGGCGGAGAATGTTCCTCTTTTAATTTTGGGTGGATCCCCCGGTCTTGCCGAAAGAAAAGGCGATCCCCTGATTCATCATAAAGTGAAAAACTTTGATACTCAGCTTGAGGTTTTTAAAGATATTACGATTGCTCAGGCTGTGCTATCCAATCCACTAACGATTACCCAAGAAATTGATCGTGTTCTCGGTCAGATGATTGCTCATCAACGTCCAGGTTATATTGAAATTCCTAGAGATATGGTCGATGTACCAGTGCTTGATCGTCTTGAGAGCCTCTCTATTGACCTGCCGAAGGTTCATGAAAAACGCTTAGAGCTCGCAGTTACAGAGGCCTTGTCTTTATTAGAGGCCGTTGGTGATGCTGTTTCTATTGCAGGCGTTATGGCAGTACGCCGCAAACTTGGACCTGAGCTCTTGGCCTTTGCTGAAAGCTTTAAGGTTCCAATGGCAACTACCTCTCTCTCTAAAGGGGTCATTCCTGAAACACATCCGTTAGCTTTAGGTGTTTACATGGGGGCAGTGAGTGCGAAGTCTGTGATTGACCAAGTTGAAAGTGCCAAGCCACTAATCTCTTTCGGAGTGCTGTTTGGAGATTTGGTGATGGGTGG
>CALQED020000005.1 GCA_943329505.2 Polynucleobacter meluiroseus
TACGAACATTTAGAAATCTGTCCTGCTACCAAAGTGTTTCAATTAGATAGTGCATTGTGGTATTTACTCAGTGATTTAGTGAATGCGCCTCATATTGCTGGTCTACTAGACATTCCTCAATCTTGTTTAACGCCTCCTCAATCGATTGCTACCCTGGAGGGGGATGTGCTCATTCTCGATCGCATCCAAGATGCTGGTAATTTGGGCTCTATCTTGCGTACTGCGGCAGCAGTAGGTTTTAACAAGGTACTTACGCTATCTGGGTGCGCACATTTATGGTCAAGTAAAGTATTGCGCGCAGGCATGGGGGCCCATCGACTATTGGATCTTTATGAGGGCTGGTCTACTCAGCAGGCATTAAGTGCCATCACAGCGCCAATATTAGCTGCATCAGCGAATGCTGAGCAGGACCTCTATCACTTAAAGAATGACTTACTGCATCCCGTTGCCTGGGTGATGGGTAGCGAGGGGCAGGGAGTATCTGAAGATATTTTGGCGCAAGCCAAAAGGGTATCCATTCCAATTGATCCCCGTATAGAGTCTTTGAACGTTTCTACTGCTGCTGCAATTTGCTTGTTTGAGACGATGCGTGTCCGACGCAGTTAAGATTCATCAAGCCACTATTTTTAGAGCTTATGGCTGCTCAATCTCAATCTCGCGAACTACTTTGCTCCAGCGAGCAGTTTCAGCTTTAACGTAGACCCCAAATGCTTCGGGTGAGGGGCTTGTCGCTGCAATGACGCCACCAGAAGCCAGTCTTTCCTGAACAGATTTCTGGGACATGACTTTGCTTATGGCAGAGAAAAGTCTATTTACGATATCAGTCGGCGTTTCACGCGGGGCAAAAATACCTTGCCATGAGGAGCTAACTCTTGAGGGGTATCCTTGCTCAACAAGAGTGGGCACTGATGGAAGTTGTTCAAGGCGATTAGTTGATGTAACTGCCAGCGCTTTAATCTTATTGGATTTAATGTATCCGATTGCAGAAGGTAAGGTAACAAACATGACGTCTATTTGACCGCCAATAAGATTAGTAATGGATTGACCGGCTCCACTCTTATAGGGAACCTGCGTCATATTTATCTTGGCTTCTTTTATTAAAGAGATCATCTCCAGGCTATTGAGACTTCCGCTACCTGAAGATCCAAAATTAAGCTCTCTTTTTTGTGTCTTGGCGTAATTAACAAACTCTTTTACCGTCGAACTTGGAATGTCGGGATTGACCACTAGAACGGAGGGGACGTCAACCACTTTGGATATGGGAATAAAGTCCTCCGCGGGCTTCACCTTTAAAGTAGATCCAAAAACACTTGGATTAATCGATATAGCGCCTACGTTCCCAAAAAATAGTGTGTAGCCATCAGGCGCTGCTTTTGCAGCAGCCTCCATGCCAATATTGCCTGCTGCACCACCCTTATTTTCAATCACAATACTTTGTTTTAATTCTTCGGTGAGAGCTTGGGCGATGATTCGAGCAGCAAAATCTGAGGCGCCACCTGGAGCAAACGGCACAATTAAGCGAATTGGCCTCTGAGGATAAGTTTGCTGAGCATTAACTGCCGTACTAATTGCAAGTAATAGTAAGTAAAACAGGGCAATTAGAAAATTCTTCACCTTAATTTCATTTCAAGAGAATTGGCAGAAATGAAGACATAGTTTATTTAGCTACTTTCTTTGCTGCGCGACGAGGCTTGGGCTCAAAGCCGGGTTCGTAGTGAGCGCCAGTCATTGTGCCATCGATGGCCTTTCCAATAATGCCCTGAGAGAGATCTTTCAACGCAAGAAAAATAACATCCTGATCAGGATCAGAAACGAGGCAATGAGGAGCATTTGCTGGAATGTAGACAAGAGTTCCTGCAGGCGCTACTACTTTCTTGCCATTAATCGAGCCTCGCAATGTTCCTTCTAATACATAGTTGAATTGTTCATTTTTGTGGCTATGCATCCGTGAGCCGGTACCACGGGGCTTATGTATGTAACCTACAAGCATTCGAGCGCCTTCCACAACGCCACCAATTGCTGTGGAGTACCCAGTTCCAGCCGCTATTTTTTTTAAGTTTGCAATCCGGAAAGAATACTTACCATCTCCTGCTGCTACTGCGCCCTCAGTCTTAGTTTTTTGTTTTGGCATTATGTATATTTTTTTAACTATTTATGTTTTTAGAAAATTAATTCATGAAGTGAAAACTTCTTGAATTAGACTATGCGCTTATAAAAATACTTTGGCATGCGGATTTATACCTAGCATTCAGAGTTCGCATCGATGGATTAGATAGTTCGCATCGATGGTGATGGCTTAATCAGGGACTGCCCCAACTTCTTTGACAACTTTTTCCCATTTCTGAATTTCACTGCTTAAGAATTCTTTAGCAGCTTCCGGTGATTTACTAGTTACTACAATGGCACCTTGTTTATCAAAACTCTCTTTAATCTCAGGCATGCTTAAGGTCTTGATAGCAGCGCTATAGAGCTTATTGATGATCTCTTTTGGAGTGCCGGCGGGTGCTGCCAACATTGTCCAAGATCCGCCAACTAATTCAGGGTACCCAACTTCAATCACTGTGGGTATGTTTGGAAATTCAGGTAAACGATATGTCGTTGTAATAGCGAGACCTTTTAATTTTCCAGCATTGATAAATGTTCGAACAGAGGAGATATTTAAAAATGCCATTTCCGTCTCACCACTGACTAGACCTATTGATGCAGGTCCAGCACCGCCTTTATAGGGAACATGTACTAATGATGCATTGATTGCCTTAATATACCTCTCAGCTTGTAATCGGTTTACACTCCCCGACCCTGGTGATGCAAAGTTAAATTTACCTGGGTTGGCTTTTAGTAGGGTAGTTAATTCGCTAATATTGCTAACTGGAAGTGCTTGCGGGACTGCAAGCATACCTGGCAGATCTGCCACCAGGGTAATGGGGGTGAAATCCCGTACAGGATTAATTTTTAGATTTGGGAAAAGTGATGGATTGATCGCTAATGCACCAATATTCCCTAGATAAACCGTATAGCCATCTGGCGCAGCTTTCGCCACATAATCTAGCCCAATATTCCCAGAGGCGCCTGGCTTATTGTCAATTACTATTGGCTGACCTAAGGCCTCGCCTAATTTATTTTGCAATACCCTGGCAACTAAATCGGAAGTTCCTCCAGGCGCAAAAGATACAACTAGATGAATTGGCTTGTTCGGATAATTTTGCGCAAAGGAGTTATGCGTAGCTCCTAAAAGTAGTAAAGAAAAAAATAAGTAGTAACCCTTAAATAATCTTTTCATCAACACAGTACACCTCGCTTAACTGCTATAGTAGATTTTGAACGAGAACAGGATAGATTTTTAAACTATTTTTATCGTACATCAATAATCTCATCAATACCAGCATCGACTTATTGACGGTGACAGAGCAAGGAATTTTTATATATGCCATTTTATAGATTTGAGAAATTGCAAAGTAAGGCGCTTACTCCGGATTTATCCTCTGCGCGTGGGCCAGTAATTGAGGGTGAGTATATTTATTTCTGCCAAGTCAATAAAGCAGCTGGAACAGGTTCAGAACTGCATTACCACCCCAATGAACTTCTCATTTTTCCTACCAGTGGGCAAATTAATGCGATTGTTGGCAAAGATAGACGTGTTGTAGAGCCAGGCACATTTGTGCATGCCCCTGCATATGCCCGTCATTCGATGAAGGCCACTGAAAGTGGGGATCTTTCTTACTTGTATATCAAAGATAAGACTTGGACTGTAGTTGGGCTAGCTGCAGATCAAGCTGTGCCCGATAAAGCTTTCACCGTAGATGAAATTAATTCATTGGTCAATAAAGGTGGAAAACGTAATGCTGCCACAGGGAGCTCTGAGGCAGTTATTGAAGGGCTCCATAATAGTTATTACCCGATGCTTGACTCACTTGATGCACCACAATTCTCTACTCGAAGAGTGTATTGGGTTGAAGGTGAGAGGATGGGTTTTGGTTTAATTGATATGCCAAAAAACTATCAAGAACCCACAATTCAATCTCAGCACGAAGTTTTTATCTACGTCATCTCTGGGGTAATGAATGCCAAAGTAGGCACTAAGAGCAAAACTGTAAAAGCAGGCGACGTAATTCATATACCGCGCGGCCAATCCTATAAGCTTGATAGCAAATCTAGTTTTGTTCGATATGCGATGGCTTGCTCAACGCCATACTTAGAGGCCAGAATCGATGGAATGAGTAAAAAAGAGCGAGAGCAAGCCCGAATTCACAATAAAGCAAATTAAATTTATTAATTTGTTATGAATAAGCTTCTTAAATCCGAGCAAATGGTCATATGCGAGAGTATTGCAGCCCCTCTGATGAACTGAGTATATCTCTAGGGATGTAACGATTCGTCTATATTAGATTTTTACTTCTGCACCGTTTTTTTTCTTAAATTATGAACAGCAATCTTTCAGTGGCGTTTATTGGTCTGGGCCAGATGGGATTTCCTATGGCTATGAGTTTGTTGCGGGCGAATATTGAGGTTCATGTTTATGACCTTGCCGCTGCTGAGAATATCAAATCAGCCAAAAATGCCGGTGCAATACACGAAGATAGCCTAGAAAAGCTTGCTTCCTCGGCCATGTTCATCATTACTATGCTTCCAAGTGGAGAGGTGCTGAGGGATATCTTATTCGGTGAGCCTAATCTGAAGTCCTTTATTCGTCCGGGATCGATCCTGCTGGATATGAGTACATCCAATCCAAAGCATACTCAATCAACACATGCAGAACTGGCCTCGCTGAATATCTCAATGATGGATGCGCCTGTAATGGGTGGGGTTGCTTTTGCAAAGGATGCAAGCTTGGATTTCTTGGTCGGTGGCGATAAGGGTCTTATAGAGAAATGTAGGCCAATTTTTGACGCTATAGGAAGATCGGTTACCCACTGCGGGCCGATTGGCTCTGGACATGCGCTGAAGGCTTTAACCAATTATGTAAATGCAGCAGCAATGATGACTGCAGTTGAGGCGATTAGTATTGGTAGGGCATTTGGCATGGATGAAGATGTAATGTCTAAATCACTCACTGAGACGTGTACAGGCAGAAATCATCCGATTGTAAAAAAGGTCATTCCAAAAATATTAACTAGAAGTTACGATTCGGGGATGGCCATAGGCTTGCTAGAAAAAGACTTAAAGATTGCCGCAGATATTGCCTTACAGACTCACTCTGAGCACCCACTGTTAGATGAATCTTTAGAAATTCTGAGTGAGATGGTTCAATCTATTGGTGCCTCCAAAGATCAAACCGAGATCGCTAAGTACTGGCGAAAATAATTTGAGTATGGGCAAGTAATGTTGCCCCTAAGATCGCTTAGCAGTTCACTCAAAGTAAAAAGTTAGTTAAAGAAGTACCTTTTTAGGATTAAAGATTCCATGTGGATCTAGGCCTGCCTTAATCTTTTTCATCAAATTAAGCTCCGTTGGGGTTTTATATTTAACGAGCTCATGCGCTTTATTCGCGCCAATACCATGCTCAGCAGAGATTGACCCACCCATTTGATCTACAAGATCATGTATCAGTTCATTCACAACAACTTTGTTTTTCATGAACGCATCGACGTTTTCACCCTTAGGCGCTGCAACGTTGTAGTGCAGGTTGCCATCACCTAAGTGACCAAAATCAATGATGCGAGCATTTGGGAGTTGCTTAAGAATAATTTTCTTAGCCTCTTCAATAAAGTTGGGTATTTTTGATATCGGAAGAGAGATATCATGCTTGATATTTTTCCCATCCTCTACTTGTGAGAGAGGGATATGCTCTCGAATCTCCCAAAAACGTTTTGATTGTGCTAATGACTGGGGAATGATGGCATCAGTAATTAAATTCATCTCAAATGCCTCTTCAAGCATGGCATTCAGGAGCTCATAGGCATGCTCTTCACTCTCGTTATCACTAATCTCAATTAATACGCAGTAAGGCACTTTTGTTGAAAATGGGTAAGCAAATTGGGGAAAATATTGATCTACTAGATTGAGGCAGGTATCTGAAATGAGTTCAAATGCTGTCAGCTGAGAGTTTGCCTTCGTTTGCACATATTCTAAAAGCTGGATTGCTAGGCTAGGAGAATTTAGGCTGAGTAATGCTGATAAACGGGCCTTTGGCAATGGCACTAACTTTAAAACTGCGCCAGTAATAATGCCCAGCGTTCCTTCTGCTCCGATAAAGAGATCTCTTAAATCGTAGCCAGTATTATCTTTTCGTAAAGTTCTTAAGCCATTCCATATCTCACCTTCAGCTGTAATGACTTCAAGTCCTAGACATAAGTCCCTAGCATTTCCATACCGCAACACGGCTGTACCGCCAGCATTGGTAGATAGTAGACCTCCAATGGTTGCGCTTCCTTGTGAGCCCATGGTCAAGGGGAATTCGAGCCCATGTTCTTGTGCATATTTATGTAAATTTTCTAGAATCACTCCAGCATCAACAGAAATAGTCTTACCAAGAGCATCTAAGGAACGGATTTTATTGATTCGCTCAAGCGAAAGCACTAACTCATGTCCGCTATCATCCGGGAGTCCGCCGCCCACCAAGCCTGTATTGCCGCCTTGAGGAACAATCGAAACATGATATTTTTCCGATAATTTCACAATGCTGGCAATCTCTTCAGGATTGGCCGGCCTCGCTACTGCAAGAGCCTTTCCATTTGCCCTTCCAAACCAATCGCTTACATATTTTTTTTGCTCAGCAATATCTATCAGAACATTATTTTTGCCGATTAAGTTTGTAAGCTCTTGAATAAATTGGGTATACAAAATATGACTTTCTATTGTGTTGTATGTGTCAAAATAACTCGTAACATATAATAGATCAATGCATGTATTTCAATAGTTTTGATAGACTCCGTCTATAATATATGGGATATGGAACTTAGACATCTTAAATACTTTTTAACGATATCCCGCCTTGGAAGCTTTACAAAGGCGTCGGAAGAGCTTTATGTCACACAGCCAACCTTATCCCACCAAATGCGACAGTTGGAGACAGAATTAGGTTGTGACTTATTAGATCGATCCTCAAGGTCAATTCGCTTAACTGGAGCGGGTGAAATATTTGCCCGCTATGCCAATCAGGCGATTAAAGAAATCGAGGATGGAAGGGCCGCAATTCAAGGCTATCAGGGCTTGCAAGTGGGTAGCGTTGTGATTGGTGCGATTTCCGCTTTTACGAATAATTTACTTCCGCCAATTCTCTCGGAGTTTTCTCAGTCATACCCTGGTATCAAGGTTAGGATCGTCGAATTGCCTACTGGTGAAATGCAAAGGCAAATTAGAGATGGCGATTTAGCATTTGGTTTGGGTTATGGACCTGAATCAACTGAACTGATTTCTGGTGAGGAGCTATTTCGGGAGGATTTAATGCTAATCGTTTCTAAACGGCATCCCCTTTCAAAGAGTGCTTTTGTAACGATTAAAGATATTGCCCGTACAAAGCTGGCTTTATTGTCATCTGAGTACATGTCAAGAAAATTGATAGACATGGCATTCCTAGAAATTTTGACTGCGCCCGATATTGCGATGGAAATGAATTCTATCGACGCAATCTTAGAGACGATCGGTGACTCCCAGCTGGCTACCATCATGACCAAAAGGATGATGCTCAATTACAAAAAATTAGTCGCCATACCCATTCGTCCAGAAATCTTAAGATCTGCTGCAATATTTCGACGGGAAAATGCCAATTTATCGCCCGCAGCTCAGATTTTGGTAAACATGCTCATTGCTAAATATAGAAAAAATATAAAAAAATAGTAGCGATTTGCAAGATCAGCTTTTAAACCATAGTTGCGCCACCATTGACATCCATCGTAATTCCTGTGATGTAGCTTGCTTTACGACTAGCTAGAAAAACAATGGCATTCGCAATTTCATCAACCTCAGCCAGCCTACCTAGTGGGGTTGTTTTTTGTATGTGAGCCAATCTTTCTGGGCTTCTAATAGCATTGGTGCGGGGCGTAGCAACGTTTGCCGGTGCAACTGAATTGACAGTAATGCCATAAGGGCCAAGATCTTTAGCTGCTTGCCTGGTAAGCGCAAGCACTCCACCTTTTGCGGCAGTGTAATGTGGTGGGTTAGGATTGGTGCCGCTACGAGCAGCCATGCTCGAAACAGCTACAAACCTGCCATATTGATTTTTAATCATATGGGGAGCAACTGCTTTGAGAAGATAAAACATAGAGCGTAGATTCGAATTCACTACTGAATCCCATGCTTCAACTGGGCAATCTAGTAAGTTGACATAACTAGGAAACCCGCCTGCACTGTGGATTAATGCCTGTATGCCGGTTGCTGATTTTGCAATTTCATCAATCTTGATTTTTGTAGCATCCCAGGAATTCAGATCGGTTACCGCTACTATAGCTTTGCCTCCAAACGCTTTAATTTTATTGGCGACATCTTCTGCCCCTTGCTGATTAAAGTCCATGATCACTACATTTGCACCTTCTTGAGCTAATTGGATCGCACAAGCTTCTCCTATCCCAGTAGCAGATCCGGTAACAATCACGCATTGATCTTCAAAGCTCTTCATAACTTTTCCTTTTATTCTGGGGTAATGTTTGCATCTTTAATAATTTTTGACCAGCGACGTTTTTCGTCTTTTAGGTCTTTGTCAAATTCGGCAATAGAGCTACTTGTACTAATCTCAAGACCAGCTCGATTGGCTTTAGCGCGGACATCGGGATTTTTAGAAACCTCTGAGATTTCTTTAAATAGTTTTTCCCGAATACTCAGTGGGGTATTTTTTGGGGTGAAAAAGCCTGCCCAATTACTAATAGACAAGCCTGGAATGGTTTCATTAATTGCTGGAAGGGTTGGTAAAAACTGCTGGCGCGAGTTTGTTAATACTGCTAGCGCTTTAATTTTCCCAGAGTTTAAAACTGCACTTGCTGCAGCATAAGTTGTAAAGCTCACGTCAATGTCGCCCGACGCCAAATCAATCATGGCAGGTCCGCCGCCCTTGTAGGGGACATGGACGAGATCTAAGCCAGTAGTTTGTTTAAAAAATTCAGCAACCAAGTGGTCAGCAGAGCCAATCCCAGAGCTTCCATATCTAATAGGCTCTTTACGGTTTTTTGCCCAAGTCAGGAATTCATTTACAGAATTAATATTGCGACTAGTAGGCACTACCATGATGTTAACAATTTCAGCGACGCGCATGAGCGGCAATAGATCTTTGTCAGGCGAATAATTAAGGCTGCTCACCAACAAGGGGGCCATGGTCGTGGAGGCTGGTGTGGCAATTAATAGGGTATAGCCATCTCCGGGCGCATTGGCAACAATTTCAGTGCCCAAACGAGATCCTGCACCAGGCTTATTTTCTAAAATAATAGTTTGTTTCAGTTTTTCGCCTAATGGCTCTGCAATGGCTCGAGCTGCAGCATCAAGTGCTCCTGCAGCTGGAAAAGGAATGATCACTTTAATGGGTTTACTTGGATATTTATCCGCAGCTTGGCTATGGCAATAAAAAGATATTGCCATGCCGATCAGCAGTGATATGAGCTTTATTTTCTTTGGCATGTGTTCTCTCTTGGGATAGTTGGGCTGCATCTAATACGTATGATGTGACGCAATTAAAAAATGTTTAGACTTTATTGGGCGATCATAAGCTTCTCGGATGCGGCTTAAGATTTGCCGCATCTTTTGCTATGAAAGGTTTATGGCCCTTCACTTGGGCGGCATGCAAAATACGATCGTGGCTTGAGTCAAAAGGGCCTCGACGGTGAATGACACAACGGTTATCCCACAGTACAACATCATTCTCTGCCCATTCATGACGATAGATATAGCGCTCTTGGGTTGCATGCTCCCACAATTGATCTAATATTGCTTCTGACTTCTCGAGTGACTCGCCCATGATGTAGTGAGCCAATCTTCTGCCCAAAAATAAGGAGTTGCAATTGCTTTCTGGATGAGTTGATACCATGGGATGAACGGGTCCCTTGCCTTGAGTTGGGTCTGTTACCGGAGTTGCTCCCATGCGTAGTGCCCGATTGGTATCGTAGACAATATCGTGCTTAATAGAATGATTTAACGCGTAATCTTTTAAGTCTGCAGGTAGGTCATTAAATGCAGCATACATATTGGCAAACTCAGTGCTACCACCTGCATTTGATGGGGGGATCTTAATGCCATGCAAAATTCGCATTCCGCCAACAACTTCTTTAAAAGAGTAATCACTGTGCCAGATCACTTCCCCATCACCAAGCTCGCCGATGGGCACGCCATTCACCTTTACATTTGAGACCACGGTAATTTCTGGCGCAGCATCACTTTCCTGAATGCTAGCGCGCTCATGTTGTGCTGGCGGAAGCATTAGTTCACCGAAGATGGAAGATACCTTGATCAGGTCTTCATCATGAATTTTTTGATTTCGAAAGAGGAGAAGCAGGTGATTTAGGTAGGCCTCTTTTAATATTGCGGCATCAATGCTTGATAACGGTGAGCTCAGATCCAAGCCGATAACTTCGGCACCTAGCGAACAGGGTAGGGGAACAATTTTCATTTTTGCTTCCTTGGATTATTTAAGTCTAAATTTATGAATTTGAGCCTCATTGACTTCAATACCAAGGCCAGGCTTTCTATCTAAAGTGAAGATTCCATTTGTCGTTGCGATTGGGCTCTGGACGACATCTTCTGCCAAGTATTGATTTGTAACGCTAATACCCCAGTCAAGATTTGGTAATACAGCGCCAGTTTGAAATAGAGATGCCGCTGCAATACTGGATTCAGCGACCTTGCAGGCAAGGTTGACTGAGAGGCCAATATTCTCGCAAAGAATCCCTGCGTTCACTACAGAGCTAATGCCACCAAGCTTAATAATTTTTAAGTTTGCTCCTTGTATGGCTTTGGCATTGCTGAGTATGGCAATGTCTTCAACGGAGGTAATCGATTCATCTCCACATAGCGGCACAGAGATGCGGCTCGCTAACTGAGCCATACCATTGAGATTGCCGCTTCTTAATGGTTGCTCAAAAAATAGAAGATTTACACTCTCGGTTGCCTGGCAATAAGAAACAGTTTCACTGGCTGATAAGCCCATATTGGCATCTGCACATAAAGTCGCTTGCGGTCCCAGTTCTTTGCGTAAGCGTAGGGTATGAGTAATATCCTCTTGAATGGATCGAGCCCCAACTTTAATTTTGAAAAATTGAGTCCCCATTTTTTGCTTAGCAAGTGCATCGGCTAGATCCTGGTCACCGCTGCCACTTCCAAGGAGGGTCATAGGATGAAATTTCTCTCGCTTTGCTCCCCCAATCAAATCGTATACAGGCACTCCTAGATGTTTGCCGCATAGATCAAGCAAGGCGCACTCAATCGCACATTTTGCTCCGGTGTTGCGATAAATTTCCGTGGAGACTTTCTGCATAAGCTGGGCATGATTCAATGCATTTTCATTGATCAGTAAAGGGGCAAGATAGTCTTCAACGGCCGCAATCATTCCAGGCAGCAGATCGCCCGTCATCGTTGGCGCAGAGGCAGATTCACCCCATCCGACAAGACCGTTTTCAGCTTCAATCCGAACCATTAAGTTATAAGCTTTGGTAATAACGACCCCAGCCATGTGCATCGGCTTTAAGAGCGGCAAAGCAACTGGAATTGCTTCTACTTTTTTAATAATGAGACTCATTTTTTTATCTTGTTCTTATAGTGATTTATGGCTGTGCACGAATTTGTAACTCATTTGCTATATTGACCCAGCGAGTAATGTCGGCTTCTAAAAATGATTTAGATTGACTGGGCGTCAATGGCATTCCAGTAGCTCCGACTCTTTGGAGTCCGGCTTGAAAATCAGGATCCTTAAGCGCTTGCAATACGCCAGCAGATAATTTGTTCAGGGTTGCTGGTGGTAAATCTTTAGGCCCAAAAAGACCATACCAGGATCCCATCACAAAATTACTGCCGCTAGCTTCTGCAATTGTTGGAATTTCAGGCAAAACTGGTGAGCGTTCTTTGCTGCCGATAGCAATGCACTTTACTTTTCCCGCCTTCATATGCGGTACTGCGCTTGGTATCGAGTCATAAGTCATTGAAATCTGCCCGCCCATGACATCAACCATTGCTGCTGGCAAACCTTTGTATGGGATATGAGTAACATCAATCCCCAGCGTTTTCTTAAGGGCTTCAAATCCAAGATGGGGCGAGCTACCAATGCCGGATGATCCATAAGTCAGTTTTCCGGGATTTGCTTTTGCATAGCGCACAAGTTCTGCAATAGAGTTAATGCCTAGCTGGGGATTTAAGCACAGCAAGTAGGGCGCATCGCTAAAAATAGCAATCGTCGTAAAGTCTTTTATAGGGTGGTAGGGCAGGTTGGGGATGGTTGCAAAATTAGTAGAGTGAGTTCCAGTCGTACCTAGTAGCAAGGTGTAACCATCCGGCTTACTTTGGACTACATATTGACTGCCAATGACTCCAGAGGCCCCTAATTTATTGTCAACGATAAAAGGTTGTTTCAGTATTTCACTGAGTTTTTGTGACATCACTCGGCCCATAAAATCAGCACCACCACCAGCGGTAAAGGTGACGATTACCTTTACTGGGCTTGATGGGTAGGCATCTTGTGCCATTACGGACTGCATCTGAGTGATGAGGAATGTGCAAAATATGATGGCTAGACCAATTTTTCTTGGCATATAGTTCCCCTGTTGTGGTGGTTGCTATCAAACTAGCCTGATCTTAGTATTCACGCAAATGATATTTTTAGATATTTCGAATAGATCTCATCTATTAATAGACAACATCTATTATTTATATAAATATATAACATTTGATCTATATGTATATGCGGTATAAATTAAGCATTCATGTTTGATAGCCAAGACCTCCAAAACCCCCTTTCCGCAGCTTTTGGTGGGGAAACTTTACCCGTAACCATTCTGACGGGTTTTCTGGGAAGCGGTAAATCTACGTTTTTGAATGCTCTATTTAGGGACCCTGATTTTCAAAAGACGCTCGTGATAGTCAATGAGTTCGGCGAAATTGGCTTAGACCACCTTTTAATTGAAAGGCCTGAAGAAAATATTGTCCTATTAGAGGGCGGGTGTCTTTGCTGTGAAGTACGTGGCGACTTGGTCCAAACCCTTGGGGATATCCACCAACGGAGAAGTAGTGGAAATTTAGCAGAATTTAATCGCATTGTGATTGAGACAACAGGATTGTCCAATCCAGTACCCATCATTCAATCGATTCTTTGTGATTTTGAGTTAAGAGCTCACTATTCGCTATCTAAGGTGATCACTATTGTTGACTCTAGAGAGATTGAATCTCAAATAGCAAAATTTACAGAGGCAATCGAGCAGGTTGCTGTCGCAGACCTATTGCTAGTGAGCAAGACTGATCTTCCCGATCATCTGCCAATGGATCAGTTGGAGGCGATTTTGCGCCCCATCAATCCTGGTTCCCCTATTGTGATCAATCATCAAGGTGTTCTTAGCAACTTTAATTTGAATGAATTTCTACAGGCTGATACCACTACAGAGCATGATGCATTTATGCAATGGCTGGAAAGAGGAGAGAGCTTTATTCTTGAGCATCAACATGCGCATATTCCGGAATCAGGTGCTCGCTCTGCGCTCCACCCGATTCATGGCAAGGGGATTTCATTGCTCTCAGAAAGCAATCGCGTCCACACATTTTCTCTGCGACGTGAGGGAGTTATTACGGGTAATAGCTTTGTAGTTTGGCTTAATCTACTGACAACGATGAAGGGTGAAAATATTCTTCGTCTGAAGGCAATTCTGAATGTTGAAGGTATGCCAGTTGCCCTACATGGCACCCATACGATTATTCATGAGCCCATTCATATGTCGGAATGGCCAAGCTCAGATCATTCTTCTCGATTTGTAGTGATTGCTAATGGCCCGATACAAAAACAGTTTGAAAGATCGCTTGAATTATTAGATTTTAATGTGCAAACACACAATAAAGTTTCTCTCATTGATCCAGACTCATACCAGAATTTTTTAAAACTAGCAGAATCATTTAGTCGTGTTTGATATTTATACTTATTGGAGGAATTAACTTGGGCGAACTATATAAAAAATACATCCCACCAGAGCAAGAAGGCCCTGTTGTTTATATCAAGGGAGCTCGCTTAATCGATGTAGTGAAATCTAAGGTGATTGAGTCCCCAGTGATTGCAATACAAGGTAAGCGGATTGTTCAAGTTGGCACGGATAAGGACATTCATATTCCTGAGGGTGCTCAGGTTACAGATTGCAGCGGACTGACTTTGATGCCCGGCATGATTGATAGCCACCTCCACACCATGATGTTCAATTGTTTAACTTTCCATAATTATCGCGTTTCACAATGGGAAATTACACCTGAATTACAGCAAATGTACGGCTTGTTTCATGCGCAACTGTGTTTTGATATGGGCTTCACGACGCTACGTGATTTGGGCCTCGCATCAAGTCGCGGACTAATGACCGCCCATCTATGTGCAGTCAGAGATTCCATTAATGCAGGCGTCTTAGAAGGTCCAAGAATGTTTATCGGTGGATTCACTTCTATTACTGGCTCTCATTTAGATCTTATTAATCCACGTGCAATGCAACGCTATGGTTTTCAAACTGCTGATGGCCCATGGGAATTGCGTAAGTTAGCGCGTCAAAATATGTTGGTGGGCTGTGATGTTGTGAAGACTTGCGCAACTGGTGGCGGTGGGACTGACAAGGAAGAGCCGGATATTCGTAATATGACGCAAGAGGAAATTGATGCGATTGTGGATGAGGCTCATGCCTTTCATAAAATTGCAGCAGTGCATTGCTTTACTCCTGCAGGACAGAAGATGGCATTGAATGCAGGCGCTGATACTATTGAGCATATGGTGTTTTCTGACCAAGAGACAGCTGACCAAATTGCGGATTCCAATGTCTACATGACTCCAACCTTATTGCATCGTACTGATCATGCAATTGAAATGAGAAAAATGCAGGGCACTTCTTTATTCGTTATTAATAAAATGAAATCTATTCAGTCAAGCTGTTTTGATACCTTCCAAAGAATGCATAAGACGGGCGTCAAAATTGCCATGGGAACTGATATGGGATTTGATCCTGAGATGGGAACTAATGCAAAAGAGCTCTCTATCTATGTTGATTTAGGCATGTCTACCATGGAGGCTTTGCAGACTGCAACCATTAACGGTGCTAATGCAATCAAGGCATCTAAGGATTTGGGTAGTATTGAGGTTGGCAAGTATGCCGATATCCTCGCGATTGACGGTGACCCTACTAAAGATATTAATTGTCTTCAAGACAAGAAAAATATTCAAATGGTAATGAAGGAAGGAAGAATTTATGCCGACCGTCGATCTGGCAAGAGCAAGAATGTCGTGTCGGTAAATCCTGGCGAATGGAAGAAAATTGATTATTTATGAGTTTGCAGAATACCGATGATTTTTTGACGATTGTCACTGGCGCTAGTTCAGGTCTTGGCGCCGCTACTGCTCATAAACTCGCTCTTGAAGGTCGGAGAGTCTTAACCCTACAAAGGCGTCCTCCTGAGAATGTGATGCGGGATGGCTATCGCTATCCTATCGAATTTATGGAGGTAGATTTATATGATCATGGCGCAATTGATCAGGTCACTCAGATCATCAATCAGAAGTATCAGGTTGGA
>CALQED020000006.1 GCA_943329505.2 Polynucleobacter meluiroseus
CCGAATATCCACGTCTTCGTTTGGATAACGCTTCTTTGTGGCCGATGCTAGCGCCATTTCGAGTGCCTCAAACACAATTGCTTGATCAACGTTCTTTTCACGCGCTAGGGCGTCTGCCAACATGAGAACTTCTCGACTCATGATTTTCTTCCTTTGAAATCAATAACAGGGACCAACCGAGTCTTATCGATCTCGGCTAATGAAAACTCCAATTGAGACGGCTGACCATCAGCTACCTCAAATACCAAACCAAATTTCGCGTCAGGTGAATTCAATTCACCACTCAGCAAACCTTGCAATACACCACGAAAATTCTTACGACTACCAACGGCAACCCGCAACTTCAAATCCACTTCCATGCCAGCAAAGCGCACAAAATCTTCTGCCGTCTTGACTGGACGATCAAGACCTGGGGAAGATATCTCCAAGCGCTCGTATGGAATGTTTTCAACTGGCAGGGTGTAGCTCAATTGATGGCTCACCTTCTCGCAATCCAAAACAGTAATCAAACGCTCGTAATCAGGATTCTCAATCGTCACTCGAAGTAAACCTCCAGCCTCACGCTCAATATCGACTAGCGTGTAACCCAAGTTTTCCAACTCTGCAGCAATGATCTTCTGATCCTTCACAACTTCCCTCATACCAAAACGGCAAAAAAAAATGGGCTTTGAAGCCCATATTCTCGAAATTCAGAACAGGCCGACTTACGTTGATCGCAACATCAGTCGGTAACAACACTTGCAGCAGGTTTGTGCTGCAAGACCAAAATTATAGCGGATTTTTAGAGAAAACTGTTAGAAATCAGAAGCTTTCGCCAGGATTTCGGGGTTTCCTAGGGCCTTTATTGAAGGGTTTTCGTCCTTTTGGTGCACCCCGTTTGGGTCCATTTCCAGGACTTTGGGGGCTAGCCGTCACAAATGCAGACTGCCCGTGATGTACTTTTTTGCCTTTATTGCGGGATTGTCCATTGCCGCCCTGACCGCCTTGGCCACCCTGCCCACCACCTTGACCTGGTCTGCCGCCTTGCGTGCGACCCCGGAAAGGACCGCGCCCATCACCTGAACCACCCCCTGGATTGGCATTTCTACCCTGATGCGTTAGGCCATGGTGACCGCTGGCGAGCGTTAAAGCATCACGCGAACCCCAATATGAAACCGAGGTTTGCATTGGGTCTGGCTGAAAATCAGCTCCAGCAGGATTGCGGCTTTGTCCGCCAGCATTCGGGTTGCGACTCTTGTCTTGCGGTTGCGGCATTTTTAAGCCAGCAGACTTCATCAAGTTATAGATGCCGCCAGCCTCAACCTCTTCCCATTTGCCACGCCTTAAACGCGGAGGCAGTAAGAACATGCCATAGCGGGTACGAATCAAACGAGAGACTGTGTGACCTACCGTCTCGAACATGCGGCGTACTTCGCGATTACGACCCTCTGTCAAAGCAACGTGATACCAACGGTTTGCACCATCACCACCACCCATTGCAAGACGTAAGAATCGCGCTTGTCCATCATCGAGTGTGATGCCGCTCTTTAATTGTGCAGTGTTATCTTGACTTAACTCGCCCAAAATACGGACTGCATATTCACGCTCAACTCCATAACGCGGATGCATGAGGCGATTTGCCAACTCGCCTGAGGTCGTAAACAACAACAAACCTTCAGTATTAAAGTCCAAACGACCAACTGCGATCCAGCGACCTTGACGGGGTTTTGGTAAACGATCAAATACCGTTGGACGGCCTTCTGGATCAGACTGGCTAACGATTTCGCCGGCAGGTTTGTGATACAAAATAACGCGCGGTGGCTTAGTCTGAATCTTGCGATGGATTTGCTTGCCGTTAATGCGGACTTGGTCCGTAGGTCCAATACGTTGACCGATATGGGCAGGCAAACCATTCACTGATACACGCCCTTGCACAATCAAATCTTCCATGTCACGGCGTGAACCCATGCCAGCATCTGCTAAGACTTTATGGAGCTTAACGGTATCTTCATCATCCGCATCGTCGTCTAAACCATCCAGGTCAGACCATACTTCATCACGCATACTGAGCGGTAATTCATCAATGTTTGCAAATTGCAAACTACTCATTTCTTCTTCAGTGGGCGCATCTGGATCTTCATCCTCGCGCGAGCGCTGGGCGCGACGCTCTGCACCAGTTTGATGAGAGATTTCGCTTTCGTTCAAACCATCTGGATTTTTAACTTCCAATGCCTCGGGTGCATCTAATGCTGCATCAAACTCACCAGACACCACAGAAGCAAACAATGCTTCTACGTCTGCAGGATTTGGGGCCAACTTGGCAGCATGATTAGCGCCACCCTCGCGCGGACCGCTAGGGGTGTCACCTTCGCGGCGAGGCCTATCCTTATTGAAGGGGCGCTTCTTATTGAATGGATGTTTACCTGTTCCTGCGCGACGGGGATGGCGTGGACCACGGTCTTCACGTGGCGCGCGTTCACCACCCTCACCCTGAGAACCTTCAGTAGAAGAAGATCCTGTATCAGTATGTGATGGCGTTGCTGCAGGTACTACAGGGGTTGAATCTTTTTCGTTAGAACTTGTCATTAATGATTATTTTGTTTCGTCTGATGGGTCTTCAGACTCAGGGGTAACTTCTTCGGCTTGCTCTTGAACCACAACTGCAGATTGGTCAATGACAACGGTTTCTACTGTGGCAGTAGGATCAAATTCAATGACTGCTTGGCCTAATTGTTCTGCCGCAGCCATTGGCGCAGCATCTTCTAAGATCGGCAGACTTTGTAGATTCGTGAGACTTAAGTCATCTAAAAATTGTTTGGTAGTGGCATATAAGCCAGGACGACCAATCGTATCTTTATGGCCAATCACTTCCACCCAACCACGGTCTTCCAATTGCTTCATTACATTGCTACTTACAGCAACGCCACGAATTTCTTCAATCTCACCACGGGTGACAGGTTGACGATAAGCAATGATCGCTAAAGTCTCCATCACTGCACGGGAATACTTTGGCGGCTTCTCAGGCGTCAAACGATCCAGATACTCACGCATGGATAAACGGCTCTGGAAACGCCACCCAGTAGCAATATGAACCAGTTCCATACCCTTATCATCCCAAGTGCGCTGAATCTCGACCAATGCCTCATCGATATCAGCGGTAGTGATGTCCTCGACAAATAGACGAGACAGGTCAGCAACTGAGAGTGGCTCCTGCGCGCACAGGAGGGCTGTTTCAATAACGCGCTTGTTGTGATCGTCCATAAAAGTCGGGCTATCAGGATTCATCCTGAATAGGCTTTAAAAAAATGTATTTCAGTAATGGGTTTTGGTGTTTTCTAGCGACTACGAACAATCCATCTCATAATTTCTAATTAGGGAATATGCCCGCGTTGCAACGAAGTCCATTTCGTTCACCGTGAAACTATTATAAGGTAGGCTCAATACAATAGCTATATGCACAAAATTTCATCAAAATCCCTCGTTTCCCCTGAACGACGCCATGTATTAGGTCTTGGCATCGGCATGAGCGCCCTATTGACCGCTGGCGGCCTAAGTTCCTGCAGCCTGATGGGATCCAAAAAGCCGGTAGTTGGCTTGGTTCTTGGTGCAGGTGCTGCCAGGGGATTTGCCCATGTGGGGGTAATTAAGGCTCTAGAAGCCCAAGGCATATATCCGGATATCGTTGTTGGTAGCAGTGCTGGCAGCGTGATCGCCGCTCTATTTGCCTCTGGAGCCAGTGGCAATGAGCTCAATCGCCTAGCCCTAAACCTCGATGAAGCCACGATTGCCGATTGGGGTTTGCCATTCGCAGGACGTTTTGGCGGACTCATTAAAGGCGATGCCCTGCAAAATATGGTTAACCGTGAAGTACAAAACAAAACTATTGAACAGATGCGCATTCCGCTGGGAATTGTCGCTACTGAATTGCAATCAGGTAAAGGTGTTTTGTTTCGTACGGGCAATACTGGCCAAGCTGTTCGCGCCTCATGTAGCGTACCCGGAGTCTTTCAACCCACTCAGATCGGTGGCAAGGAGTATGTGGATGGCGGCCTTGTAGCGCCAGTACCTGTGAGTTACGCCAAGCAAATGGGGGCAACCTTAGTTATTGCCGTCAATATTTCTTCGGAACCCGTTCATCAAGATGCAAGTGGAACTTTTGGCGTGTTGCAACATACCATTTCAATTATGCAAAGAAGTATTAATCAATTTGAACTCAAGAGCGCGGATGTTGTGATTACCCCGCAGCTCAAACAAATGAGTAGTGGTGAATTCAAATCCAGAAATGCGGCTATTTTGGCTGGCGAAATGGCAACACAAGAGCAAATGGCATTGATTAAGGAAAAGCTGAAAGGCTAATTAGGTAAGCCTTGGAAAGCAGAGCCTTAAAGGCTGCGCGACTTACGCTTAAGATTCTTGACTTCGTTCAGCAGCTCTTGACGCTCAGCATCATTTAAGTTGTCGCTGCCATCAAGACGACGAGCGCCGTCAAATCGTTTATCCCAATACATGCTACCGAGATCGTCAACACGAACAGTAGTGCCTTTGGATGGTGAGTGGATAAATTTGTTGTCGCCAACATAAATACCCACATGAGAAAAAGTTAAACGCATCGTATTAAAAAATACGAGATCACCTGGCTGCAATTCATCGCGACCAATAGGCTTACCAACACGACTCATTTGAGTAGACTTCCGTGGCAACAAGAAACCCAACTTGTCTTTAAATACGTAGCCAACAAAACTACTGCCATCCAAACCAGACTGAGGCAATTCAGCATCCCAGCGATAACGCACACCAATCACCTCCATAGCGCGATTAATCAACTCTTCTGATTTTCCAGTCACGGTATCGGCCAAACGATCAGATACGCGCGAGATATACGCTCTTCCCGCCTGGAACATACTTTCTTTTGGAACAACTGCATCCGCAGCCGAATTAGTTGCAGCGGAAGTGTCAGGCGCTGTCGCATCTGCTGCAAAAGCAGAGGCACAGACAGTCAAACCCAGGGCAAGGCCTAAGATTTGTGAGAGCAGCGCTTTTTTTAGTGACATCGGATCAGTTTAACAAAGAACCCTGCATTAACCAAGATCTCACTGTAGTCATAAGCTATTGTTTATAAAGATGATTTTGCACCACTTGGTGTAATAAGGGGTAAAAATGCACCAAAATAGAGTCTTAAGGGCCACTAAGTCAGCTCCGCGGCCGCAAATAACTCCTTGGTATAGACCTGCTTGGGCTGCTTTATGAGGGTCTCGGTATCCCCAAACTCCACCACCCTGCCTTCTTTAAGAACCATTACCTCATGGGACATGGCTCGAATCACTGCTAAATCATGACTAATGAGCAGATAGGCCAAGTTGTATTTCTTCTGTAATTCTGAAAGCAGACTAAGAACTTGTTTCTGAATGGAAACATCCAATGCCGAAGTGGGCTCATCCAATACCAATATTTGCGGACGCAAGATTAAAGCCCGCGCAATAGCAATGCGTTGACGTTGACCTCCGGAGAATTCATGAGGATAGCGAGCAAGTGCTGAGCGATCCAAGCCTACTTCCTTGAGCATATCGACCACACGAGATTCGCGCTCCGCTGCTGAGAGCTTCGGATAATGAACATCCAATCCTTCAGAAATAATTTGCATCACGTTCATGCGCGGCGATAGTGAACCAAAGGGATCTTGAAAAATGACTTGTAAGCTTGAACGCATTGCGCGGCGTTCTACCGCCTTCAGTGTTTGCCAATCTTTGCCAAGCACATCGACATCCCCAGTCACTTGCGCAGCAGAATCGCCCAGGAGACCTAGAACAGCCATACCTAAAGTCGTCTTACCAGAACCAGATTCGCCAATTACACCAATGGTCTGACCTTGCTTCAAATGGAAGCTCACTTTTTTCAATACTTTGTGGGCTGGGGCTTTTTTAAACCAGGAGCTTGACTCCGAACTGGGGTAAGCAACGGATAGCTCCTCTGTCTTTAATAGAACAGGTGCTAGTGGCATCACAGGCGCAAGTTCGCGGACTGGCTCGCTATTTACTAAAGCGCGGGTATATGGATCAGTCGGATGATCAAAGACTTTTTTAGTAGGGCCAGACTCCATGAGATTGCCTTGGTGTAAGACAGCCACGCGCTGAGCAAAATGTTTTACCAAATTCAGATCATGAGTGATCAATAGAATTCCCATGCCCCCTTGCTCTTTGGATTCTTCTTGTAACTCTTTCAGTAAATCCAAAATTTGCAAACGCAGACTCACATCTAAAGCAGTGGTCGGCTCATCCGCAATCAAGAGTCTCGGCTTACAAGCCAAGGCCATTGCAATCATGGCACGCTGACGTTGTCCACCTGACAGTTGATGAGGGTAAGCATGAAAACGACGCTCCGGTTCAGGAATCCCAGTCTTTTTCAATAACTCAATTGCCGCATCAATGGCATCAGCCTTGGATATCAATGGCTGATCAATCTGTACTGCTTCAATAATTTGATTGCCGATCGTAAATAAAGGATTGAGTGCCGTCATCGGCTCCTGAAACACCATCGCAATTTCACGGCCACGAATCTCCCGAATCTTTTCGATGGGTAAAGACAATAAATCGACTGCCTCTTGTCCATCTTTCTGATGCCATAGAATTTTTCCAGTGACCTTAGCACCCTCAGGCTCTAGCCTTAAGGGTGCTAGTGCCGTTAAGGTTTTGCCCGAGCCAGATTCCCCTACCAGGGCTACGCGTTCACCAATCCCAATCTCTAAATCTAAATGATTAACCGCGAATTTCTCACGGCGCCCTGTCCCAAAAGAAATAGAAAGATCTTCATAGCGCAGCAAACTCATGAGCGGCCTCCACTCATCAGACCAGCCTTACGAGAATCATAGGCATCACGCAGTGCTTCACCCATAAAAGTGAGTAAGAGCAATGTCGCCACCAAGACGATAAAGGTGGAAAGTGAAATCCACCAAGCGTCTAAATTGCCTTTACCTTGAGACAGTAGCTCGCCCAAACTGGGCGTACCCGGAGGAACACCCAAACCCAAGAAATCTAAACTCGTGAGCGACAAAATCGCAGCACTCATTCGAAATGGCAAAAAGGTAATCACTGGTGTCAAGCTATTGGGCAGAATATGACGCCACATAATTTGCACATTAGTCAAACCAAGCGCCCTAGCGGCCCGCACATACTCCAAAGCGCGATTACGAAAGAACTCTGCACGGACATAATCAGATAAACCCATCCAACCAAATGCCGCTAACAAAATGATCAGGAGTGAAACGCTAGGATTGAAGATCGAGGCAAAGATAATCAATAGGTATAACTCGGGCATTGCTGACCAAATCTCAATCAAACGTTGAGAAATCAAATCAAACTTACCCCCAAAGAATCCCATCAGCGACCCCGTGATAATGCCGACACTCACACCCACGATCGTGAGTGCTAAGCCAAATAAGATGGATAAGCGGAAGCCATAAATCAAGCGCGAGAGCACATCACGTCCGCGATCGTCAGTGCCTAACCAGTTTTGCCAAGAAGGTGGCGCTGGATTGGGTACTTGAGAAAAATAATTCAGGGTCTCGTAGCTATAAGTGATGGGCGGATAGATTGCCCAATTGCCATTACTCGTAATATTGCGGCGAATATCAGGGTCCAAGAAATCAGTAGGGGTAGCAAAGTCTCCTCCAAATACGGTCTCAGGCAAATTCTTGGCGATTGGAAAATAAAATTGGCCGTCATAACGCACCACCAAAGGCTTGTCATTTGCAATCAGTTCAGCACAGAGAGAAAGGCCGAAGAAAATCACGAAGATCCACAGACTGGCATAACCTCTGCGGTTACTTCTAAAGCGCTGCCAGCGACTCATGAGCCCCCTCCCGCACCAAACTGAATACGTGGATCAATATAGACGTAACAAAGGTCAGAGATCAGTTTAGTAAACAAGCCAATCAGGGTAAACAGATACAAAGTGCCGAAGACCACTGGATAGTCACGACGCATGACAGACTCATAAGAGAGCAAACCCAATCCATCGAGTGAGAACAAGGTTTCAATGAGGAGTGACCCTGTAAAGAAGGCGCCAATGAACGCAGCTGGAAAGCCCGTCACCAGTGGCAACATCGCATTGCGAAAGACATGTTTCCAAAGCACTTGTTTTTCAGTGAGGCCTTTTGCTCTCGCAGTCAATACATACTGTTTACGAATCTCTTCTAAGAAAGAGTTTTTAGTCAACATCGTGACTACGGCAAAACTACCCAGCACAGAAGCAGTAATCGGCAATACTAAGTGCCACAAGTAATCCATCACCTTGCCGATCAGACTCAAGTCACTCCAATTATCAGAGGTCAGTCCTCGCAAGGGGAAGATCTGGAGAAAACTACCTCCTCCAAAGATGACCAATAAAAGTACGCCCAAGACAAATCCTGGAATAGCGTAGCCCACTAAGATCATGGTGCTCGTCACCGCATCAAAGCGTGAACCATCGCGGACTGCTTTGGCTATTCCCAAAGGAATGGAAACTAAATAGGTAATGAAGAATGTCCATAAGCCAATACTGATCGACACGGGTAATTTAGAAACCACTAAACGCCACACGCTTTCATGTTGGTAATAACTGTCGCCCAAATCAAAACGTGCAAAGCGACCCAACATCATGAAATAACGCTCGAGCGGTGGCTTATCAAAGCCATATAGAGCTTTGACTTCCTCGAGGCGTTGCGCATCAATACCCTGACGACCACGATAGGTAGCTCCCGCACCAGAAGACTCAGTACCGCCGACTGCTGCATCTCCCTTACCCTTAAGCTCCAATACCATTTGCTCGACTGGGCCACCGGGCACAAACTGCACAACTGCAAAGGTCAAAGTCAAGACGCCCAACAAAGTCGGAATCATGAGCAATAAACGCTTGAAGATGTAGGCGCGCATTTGTCCTTGCATTATTTAGCTCCCTCTTTCCACCAGTTTTGCATGATCCATGGTTCAGCTTGGTAATACAAAGGGGGTTCTGGATAACGCATCTCATTGCGGAAGGCAACACGGTGTGTTGGGTTGTACCACTGCGGTATCACGAAATAGCTATTCCAGAGGACGCGATCCAAGGCTCTGCAAGCAGCGCGTAACTCTTCCCGATTTTGTGCCTTCGTAATCTGCTCTACTAAAGCGTCTACGACTGGCGACTGTATGCCGATGATATTGTCAGAACCCTTTTCCTTGGCTGCTTGACTACCAAAACGATCCCACAATTCATTGCCGGGGTTTTGGGAGTCCGGAAAACGGGTGGTGGTCATATCAAAGTCATACTCATTCATGCGCTTTTGGTACAAAGCAAAGTCGCTCGTACGAATATCGAGTTGAATACCCAATTTTTCCAAGTTACGGCCATAGGCAGAGAGGACTCTCAAGAAAAATCCGCCGTTCTCCACCATCTCGATCCGAAACGGTTCGCCCTTTTCATTACGCAAGGCACCATCCCGATACTGCCAGCCAGCATGCATTAGCAATTCACGAGCTTGACGAAGATTCTGACGCAGACTACCCGGTGACTTTGTTGAAGGCGGTGCTGGCATAGGGCCAAATACGGCATCTGGAACCCATTGTGGATATTTGGCCTTCAATGGTCTGAGTAATTTCAACTCTGCTTCAGTAGGATGACGTGGGCCATCAAAATTAGCACTCAAATCACTATTTGTGAAATAGCTATTAATACGACCGTACTGATCAAAAAATATTTGGCGATTGAGCCATTCAAAATCTAATGCCAGACCTAATGCTTGACGAACACGCGGATCCTGAAAGATAGGCTTGCGTACATTAATGGCAAAACCTTGCATACCAGCGCCATTGTGATTAATGAATGCTTTCTTCAGGAGAGTTCCATTATCAAACTTAGAGCCAACATAACCCTTCGCCCATATCTTGGCGCGATATTCAACTAGAGCATCAAACTCACCAGCTTTAAATGCCTCAAGTCTGACAGCGTCATCGCTATATAGTTTGTATAAGACACGATCAAAGTTATAAAAACCGACACGCACATTTAATGGCTTACCAAGTTGATCAGCCCAGTACTGCGGATTCCGCTTAAAGACAATCGATTTGCCAGCTTTAAAGGATTCAATCAAGTAGGGGCCGCTACCAATCGGGGCTTCAAAAGCAATCTTGTCAAAAGCAATCATGGTGCCGTCAGGACGCTTACCCCAGTTACGAGAAAAGATGGGCAGCGTGCCCACCATGATCGGTAATTCCGCATTGTTGTTCTTGAAATCAAACCGCACGACGCGATCTGAAATGACAACGGCTTGTTTGATATCAGCAAAAGTTGTTTTATAGCGAGGGTGCGCGAGGCCACTCATCAAAGTATCGAAACTATGTTTGACATCTGCTGCTAATACTGGACTGCCATCTGAAAATTTGGCTTCTTGACGAATCCGAAACGTCACTGATAGACGATCATTGGCTACATCAATATCCTCAGCCAGTAAACCGTAAATACTAGACACTTCGTCAGCACTACCTTCAGCCAGAGATTCAAACATCAAATCAATTCCTGGGGCAGTGACACCGCGTAAGGTGTACGGGTTGAACTTATCAAAACTGGTTCGTTGACCCGGATTTGGGAGAGTCAGTGTGCCGCCTCTGGGCGCATTGGGATTGACGTAGTCAAAATGAGCAAATCCATCTGCGTACTTTGGTTTGCCGTATTGCGCAATTCCTTGGCTTGCATATGCTGCATTCATACCTAGCCCGACTAGCAGGGCTAGCAGTAAGGAATGGGCAATTTGGCGAAAAGGGGTTTGGGCTGGCATATATGCAACAATTGTAGATAGCAAATCATATTTGAAGCAAAGGACATCACATGGGCTTTCTCTCCGGCAAAAAAATCCTCATTACCGGCCTCCTCTCCAACCGCTCCATCGCCTATGGCATAGCCAAGGCCTGCCACCGCGAAGGTGCTGAACTTGCCTTTACTTACGTAGGTGAGCGCTTTAAGGGTCGGATCGTCGATTTTGCGAAAGAATTCAATACTGAGCTCATTTTTGACTGCGATGTTGGTAGTGATGAGCAGATTTCTGCCCTCTTTCGAGATTTAGCCAAATCCTGGCCTCAATTTGACGGCTTTGTCCATGCGATTGGCTTTGCCCCACGAGAGGCTATTGCCGGTGACTTTTTAGAAGGTCTTTCACGGGAAGGCTTCAAAATTGCCCATGACATTTCGGCGTATAGCTTTCCAGCCATGGCCAAAGAAGCTCTACCAATGTTGCGCGATAAATCTTCCCTGCTCACGCTCACTTACTTGGGAGCGTTGAAGAATGTCCCCAACTACAACACGATGGGTTTAGCTAAGGCATCACTCGAAGCTTCGGTTCGCTACCTCGCTGGCTCAGTAGGCCCCAAAGGAATTCGGGCTAATGGCATTTCTGCTGGCCCTATCAAAACTTTGGCCGCCTCTGGCATTAAAGGTTTCGGTAAGATTTTGGAAGCGGTTGAACAAACTGCCCCACTGCGTCGTAATGTGACGATTGATGATGTTGGCAATACTGCGGCATTCTTGTTATCCGATTTAGCCAATGGCATTACCGCTGAAATCATTTACGTCGATAACGGCTTTAGCCAAGTGATTGGCGGAATGGAAGAGGCTTGAGTATTTCCACTTCTGTTTCATTTAGCGAGGCCCTCAAATTTTGGACAAAGTTAGGCTTTATTAGTTTTGGTGGGCCTGCAGGACAAATCGCTGTACTACACCAAGAGTTAGTCGAGAAGCGTCGCTGGATTTCAGAGCGGCGCTTTTTACATGCATTGAACTATTGCATGTTGCTGCCTGGGCCAGAAGCCCAGCAATTGGTTACCTATATTGGCTGGCTCATGCATCGGAGTTGGGGTGGTATTTTGGCTGGTACATTGTTTGTATTGCCATCACTCTTGATTTTGATTGGACTGTCTTGGGTTTATCTTACTTATGGACAAGTGCCTTGGATCGCTGCGATTTTCTTTGGCATTAAACCGGCAGTGACTGCCATCGTCTTACATGCTGCAGTACGCATTGGTAAACGTACCATTCATAACCAAGCACTCCAATGGATTGCGGTATGTTCTTTCTTGGCTATTTTTATTCTGAATGTATCTTTCCCCATTATTGTCTTGATTGCTGCTGCAATCGGTTATTGGGGTGGCAAGCGTTATCCGGAATATTTTCAAGCCGGCGCTCACCATAGCAAGGATGGCAAGAGCTATGGCAAGGCCATCATTGATGATGACACCCCCACTCCTGCACATGCGCAATTCAGTTATCAAAAAACAGTACTTCACAGCATCATTGCTTTTGCTTGCTGGCTCTTTCCGATAGGTATCTTGATTGCTTACTTTGGCTGGAAAACGCTATATCCAAATATTGCTTGGTTCTTTACTAAAGCAGCCTTTCTGACCTGTGGTGGTGCCTATGCTGTATTGCCCTACGTATACCAAGGAGCGGTAGATCAATTTCATTGGTTAAGTGCCAATCAAATGATCGATGGCTTAGCGCTCGGTGAAACGACTCCGGGACCACTCATCATGGTGGTGGCTTTTGTTGGTTATCTCGCTGGACATATACAACATCTCATTGGCAATAGCAGTCCTTTTTGGTTTGGTGCTCTAGGCGCCATCGTAGCTACCTGGTTTACTTTCTTGCCATCCTTTTTCTTTATCTTAGTTGGCGGTCCATTGGTCGAGTCAACGCACGGCAAGATTGGCTTTACTGCTCCCCTTACCGCGATTACCGCGGCGGTGGTTGGCGTGATCGTCAACCTAGGTCTATTTTTTGCCTATCACGTCTTTCTGCCCCATGGTCTAGGCGGTTCCATTTCTTGGATCTCGATCTGTATTTGTGGATTAGCAGGCTTGGCTTTATTTAAATTCGAAAAAGGGGTCATGACGGTTATCGGTGGTTCTGCCGTGGCAGGGCTTTTGACCTACTTTGCCGGGATGTTGATCCGCTAAGATTTTTTACAAGATTGGCATAATGGGGCTTATGCGAATCGAAGCTAAAACCATTACACATCTTCAAGAGTGGCTCGGTAAAACAGAGTCACTATCTGACACTGTTACTGCGGCACCAGTGCGCGCTTTATCGGCAACCCTGGATCGACCTGATCCTGAGCCAATCAAAGGCAGCTTCTTGCCCGAGCTATGGCATTGGCTATATTTTTTACCTCATGCCAGGCAGTCTGAAATTGGTTCTGATGGCCACCCCCAGCGTGGCGGTTTTTTACCACCGGTACCCCTACCACGTCGGATGTGGGCAGGTAGTCGTGTGGAATGGTTAGAGCCCCTTACAGTTGGTGACGATATCAAGCGTATTTCAAGAATTGAATCAATAACACATAAAGCAGGGCGCACAGGTGATTTAATTTTTGTTTTAGTCAAACATGAAATCTCTAATCAAAAGGGTGTGGCTATCATTGAAGAGCATGACATTGTGTATCGTGATGCGCCTGGTCCTGACGACAAACCTGTAGCACCAACAGCAGCACCGACTGATGCCAAGTGGAGTAAAACGATTACTCCAGATGATGTCCTGTTATTTCGCTACTCTGCCTTAACCTTTAATGGCCATCGGATACATTACGACCGTCAATATGTCACTGAAGTTGAGGGTTATCCGGGTCTGATTGTGCATGGTCCGTTAATTGCCACACTCTTAGTAGATCTCGTGCGTCAAAGTATTCCGGGCTGTAAGCTCAAGCGTTTTGAGTTCCGTGCCATTCGCCCTACTTTTGATATCAATATCTTCAAAGTTTGCGCTAAGCCTGATTTAGAAAAAGATCCTTCTGGAAAAACGATTGCCATTTGGGCCCAAGACCATGAAGGCTGGCTGACAATGCAAGCCACTGCAGTGCTGGCCTAAGTCAAAAAAACAAACAACACTATTCGAGACGATATATCCGATGACTACTGAACACTTTTCTCGCGAGCTTGCTAGCTTTGCGGCAAACCTCAAAATAGCCGACATTCCCAGTGATGTCATTCGTCGCGCAGAAGATCTGTTAGTTGATTGGTTTGGGTCTGCGATTGCGGGAAAAGGCTCGCGCCCAGTAGAAACTATTACTCAATTTGCCCAGAACATGGGTGGATTTGATGCTGCGCATGCAGGTCCTTCAGAAATCCTCATCAGCCGTCAAAGCTCTAGTCCATTTTTAGCTGCGATGGCAAATGCTGCAGCCTCTCACGTAGCCGAGCAAGATGACGTGCACAACGGCTCCGTCTTTCATCCGGCTACTGTGGTTTTTCCTCCGGCCCTAGCTTGTGCACAAGCGCTTGGTGCTTCAGGCGAAGACCTGCTAGTTGCCGCTGTGGCAGGCTATGAGGTGGGGATTCGGGTTGGCGAGTTTTTAGGGCGCTCACACTACAAAGTTTTTCATACTACTGGCACTGCAGGTACGCTTGCCGCTGCTGCCACCGTAGGTCGTTTGCTCAAACTCAATCCTGAGCAGATGTTGCATGCTTTTGGCTCTGCTGGCACTCAATCGGCTGGTCTTTGGGAATTTCTACGCGATGCTGCAGACTCCAAACAATTGCATACAGCACACGCTGCCGCTACCGGCCTCATGTCTGCTTACATTGCGCAAGCGGGTTTTACTGGTGCACAACATATTCTAGAAGGTAAGCAAGGTCTAGCTGCTGGCATGTCCAGTGATGCGAATCCCGGTAAATTAGTGGATCGCCTTGGAACTCGCTGGGCTTTAGCAGAAACGAGTTTTAAATATCATGCCTCGTGTCGTCA
>CALQED020000007.1 GCA_943329505.2 Polynucleobacter meluiroseus
ACCTGATGGTCACTCGACATTACACCCAAAAAGATTATCCATTCATCTTTACCAATGGGGTACAAGCTTCCTATGTTGAAGTGGATCCAGATACCGGTTTTGTCAAACTTTTAAAACATTGGGCGGTGGAGGATTGTGGGCGCGTTCTCAATCCCATGTTGGTAGATGAGCAAGTGCGTGGAGCGATTGTTCAAGGTATTGGCGGCGCGCTCTTTGAAGAGTGCCTCTATGATGAGAGCGGCTTACTCCGAAATGGCAGCATGGCCGACTACTTAGTGCCGATGGCGAACGAAATGCCAGACATTGAGGTGGCTCACGTTGAAACCCCAACCCAATCTTCCAAGTTAGGCGCAAAGGGTGCAGGGGAGGCTGGTACCGCTGGCGCTCCTGGCGCAGTTCAAAATGCGATTAACGATGCCTTGCTACCATTTAATGCCTCGGTATTTGATCAGCCCATAACCTCCGAAAAGATTTTGCGAGCACTCAAGAAAATCTAATTTTCTAGGCTAACGATCTTTTTAGTGCATCGTCCTGAGGGCAGGCTTTGGGCATCCTGTAACATCGAGTCTTTAGGGTGCTCTGTCTATAAGGCTAGGCACTCTTGGCTCACTTGATACGGTAAATATTGATATGTCCTCATTAAAAGGTAAAACAGCCCTGGTGACAGGATCTACTAGTGGCATTGGCTTAGGGATGGCAATTGCTTTAGCTAAGCAGGGCGTAAACATCATGGTCAATGGCTTTGGTGAAAAAGACGAAGCATTGGCAAAGATTAAGGCCTATGGTGTTGAGGTCGATTACCACGGCGCAGACATGAGTAAGCCGGCAGAGATTAAAGATCTTATTCACCAAACTGAAAAACGTTTTGGTTCATTGGATATCTTGATTAATAACGCTGGTATTCAGCACACTGCGAACATTGAAGATTTTCCAACCGATAAATGGGATGCCATCATTGCTATTAACTTAAGCTCTGCTTTTCATACTACTCACCATGCACTACCGGGAATGAAGCAACGCAACTGGGGACGCATTATTAATATTGCTTCTGTACATGGGTTGGTCGCTTCAACTCAAAAAGCAGCTTATGTGGCCGCTAAGCATGGCATCGTTGGTCTGACAAAAGTGATTGCACTTGAAAATGCTCATACTGGGATTACTTGTAATGCAATCTGTCCAGGCTGGGTGTTGACACCTTTAGTTCAGAAACAAGTAGATGCGCGCGCTGAACGCGAAGGTATTTCTAATGAAGCTGCTAAGACTGCCCTAGTATCTGAGAAGCAGCCTTCTGGAGAGTTTGTATCTCCAGAACAGTTAGGCGCCCTGGCAATCTTCCTCTGTAGCCAGGATGCCTCAGAAGTTCGTGGCGCAGCGTGGAATATGGATGGTGGTTGGGCTGCTCAGTAATTAAGATTTTACTCAGCAGTTCCCAGCTGCAAACTATGGATGATGAATCACCCTGAATGAGTTACTCATCCGTTATTTTGCGATCAGCAATAATCTTGCCCCAGGTTGTAGACTGGCTTGCAATATATTTTTGCAACTCTTCTCTGCTACCTGGATTTGGCGTTAAACCATGATCAGCTAATTGTTTGTAGGTTACCTTGTCAGTCAAAACGGCTACTAGCGCTTTATTCCATTTTTCTAAAATAATGTCTGGTGTTTTACCTGGCGCTACGAAAGCATACCAATTGCTTGCATCAAATCCTGGGTAGCCTGATTCTGCAATCGTTGGTATGTTAGGAAGGGTAGGCGCTCGCTTTAATCCAGTAGTCGCAAGCGGAATCAACTTACCATTTTTGATGTAGGGATCAGCTGTTGCAAGAGCGGAGTAGTAAGAAGATACTCTGCCGCCTAGAAGATCGACCATCGCTGGACTGCCACCTTTATAAGGTACGTGCACGGTATCAATATCAGCGCGGACATTGAAGAGTTCGCCTTGTAGGTGAGATGCGGAACCGCTACCCGTAGAGGCAAAAGTCAGCTTGCCAGGATTCTTTTTTGCATAAGCGACATATTCTTTAAGGTTCTTAATACCCAACTCTGGAATGACCACTAAAACATTAGGAAAGTTAACGCCCATTGTGAGAGGTGCCAAATCTTTTTGTGGATCATAGGGCAGCTTCATTAGGTGAGGTGCAATCGACAGTGGTCCAATCGATCCAAAGAGAATGACCGATCCATCTGCTGGTGCAGTAGCCGTATAGGCATGGGCAATATTACCGCCAGCACCAGGCTTGTTATCCACAATGACATTTTGGCCAAGATCTTCGCTCAATTTTTTGGCGATGATTCGGGCAGAGCTGTCAGCAGATCCACCGGGAGCAAAGCCGACCACAATGGTGATCGTTTTCTTGGGCGGAAATTCTTGGGCATTGACGTGGGAGAGGGACCCAAATGCTGCCAGGGTAATCAAAGCTAATACTTGTATAAATGATTGGGCTGGCATATATCGTCTCGCTTAGATTGTTGTTTTGGCTTATTTTGTGCCAAAAATTGGACTAAGTCACTATTTTAAGGGCAACTTTGATTTTTACCTGGCAGAACAAAGCTGACAGAATCGTTTATAGTTACACCGCATTCTTATATATAGGAGATCCTTTTATGGCTTCAATTTTGACCTCATTGGGACGTACAGTATTAGCTGGTTTTGTACTTCTCGTTCTAATTATTCTCGCTTTGGGCGGTAACTTTAGCTCCGCTGAATTGCCATTCATCTTCCGCTGGTTACATGTGATGTTTGGCGTGATGTGGATTGGTTTGCTCTGGTACTTCAATTTTGTGCAAATTCCTTCTATGCCAAAAATTCCAGATGAGCAAAAACCAGCGATTGGTAAAGTGATTGCGCCAGCAGCATTGTTTTGGTTTCGCTATGCAGCACTCTTCACTGTGCTTACTGGTTTGATCGTTGCTGGTTTGAGCGGTTACCTCCACCAGGCATTTACATTGCAAGCTCCATTCCGTGCGATTGGCTTGGGCATGTGGATTGCTGTAGTAATGGCCTTTAACGTTTGGTTCATCATCTGGCCTAATCAGAAACGTGCTCTTGGTATCGTTCCTGCAGAAGCAGATGTGAAAGCAAAATCGGCTCGTGTGGCGATGTTGACATCCCGCTTGAACACATTGCTTTCAGTACCAATGTTGTTCTTGATGGTTGCACAATCTCATAACACTACTTGGTTTGTAATTGTTTCTTAATAACACCTAGTAGAAGTTAAAAAAAGGCCCGCATCGCGGGCCTTTTTATTTGTTGGCATTGCTATTAGGCCAGAATGGCTGGCAATTCTTTCGTGAGGGCGCCGCGTTGTGCGGTAGCTGCGCCCATCAAGACAAAGCCTAAGAGCTTTCCATCAGCAGACTCAAAGCGCGCCTCTAGACCGCCTTCAATAGGCTTATTTTTCCATTCCCCAACAGCGCCTTTAGCGGGTGGTGAAACGATAGTTGCGAGAGCGGGCGTTTTTACCATTACTGGCATTGCAGGGTAAGTGAGGGCTGTGCGTTGACCCGTTAGCGTTACTGCCAATGCTCTAGCTGCTTGCATGATCGGCATGACATAAGGCAGCACCAGTCCTTCGACTTCAGCGCAATCACCCAAGGCATAGATATTGGGTTGATTGGTTTCTAATTCGCGATTGACTTGAATGCCGATACCGGTAGTAATACCAGCTGCTTGAGCAAGATCAACTCGAGGCTTTAATCCCACGGCTGATAGTGCTACATCGCTAGAAATCACAGTACCATTAGCCAAAGTTATGCTCAGTTGTTGGTTAACTCGGTCAATGGATTGCACGGTGGTATTGAAATGCCAACGGACTCCGATAGCACTTAACTTATTTTGTAACTCACTAGCCGCTGTTTCTGGAATAAGCCTTCCTAGAGAGTGAGATGCTAAGTCGATTACATCAACTTCGAAGCCACCTAAGACCAAGTCGTTAGCAAACTCGCATCCAATAAGACCTGCTCCTAATATTGCTACTTTCTTCTTACCCTGAATGGCCTCACGAAACTTGGCATAGTCTTCAAGGTCATTGACGGTGAACATTTCATGAGCAGCATTACCCTGGACAGAGGGGCAAATTTGATCTGCGCCTAATGCCAAGACAAGCTTGCGGTAAGCAACGTCGCCATGGCTGGTACTGATGATTTGTTTGCTGCTATTGATGGCATTGACATCCGTTAGGGCTAGGATATTAATCTCTAGTTGGGATGCCATTCCGTCTGCTGGAGTCGAAACCAATTGCGATGCTTCTTTATTACCTGCTAGGGCAGTGGAGAGCATTGGTTTGGAGTAAAAGTATCCCGGCTCTTTTGTGACCAAAGTGATCGGGATGGTTTTATCTAGTTTACGAATCTCCCGTATAACGGTATATCCAGCTAATCCGCTACCAATGATGACGATGGCAGATGAGGATGATGTAGTGTTTTGATCCAAGACTGGGCTCCCTAGTAAGGCCTTCAATGTGGTAACGCAATGGGTGGATCAATATCAATTCGCTTAGCCAAGCTCAACCATTTCAAAGTCAGATTTTGATACACCACAGTCTGGACATTCCCAGTTATCAGGGACATCTGCCCAAGCTGTACCAGGCGCGATACCATCTTCTGGCAACCCTTTTTCTTCTTCATAGATAAAGCCGCATACGATACATTGCCAAGATTTCATTTTTACTCCTTTGATGATGAATGAGGAGTTTAAATTTAATTCCACTTTATTTCTTACACGGCCACAATTTCTCTGCAGCAGCTTAGCGATATCGTCCTATTCAATAATGATTATACTATTGATCAAATTAATCGATAAGGAGGCGTGATGGCCTATTTACCGTCATTGAGACAACTGAGTTATTTAGTTGCATTGGCTAAGGAACTCAATTTCACACGGGCAGCTGAAACGTGTTTTGTGGGGCAATCTACCTTAAGCGCAGGCCTAAAAGAATTAGAGGATGGGTTAGGCATTAAGCTCGTCGAGCGCGACCGTCAAAATGTTTCTATTACGCCTGCTGGCTTCGAAGTGCTAGAGCGTGCCAAATCAATTTTGACTGCATCCGAAGATTTAGTGGAGTATGCCGGCGCATCCGGCAAGCCGATGACGGCAACGATTCGTTTGGGCGTGATTCCAACCATTGCACCATTTCTACTGCCGACGGTTCTACCTGAAGTTCGCAAAAGATTTCCGGATCTGAGAATTACGCTTCGCGAAGATCTCACCGCAAACTTATTGTCCAGACTGACTGAGCATAAATTAGATTTTGCTTTAATTGCATTGCCTTATGATGTGCGCGGACTGCTGGTAGAGGAATTATTCGATGATCACTTTTGGTTAGTGGCTCGCGAGGGTGATCCAGCGTTAAAGGGTAAGGAGGTGATCTTGCCTGCCAAAATGGCAGAGCGCTTATTACTTCTGGAAGAAGGGCATTGCTTGCGGGAGCATAGTTTGCAGGCTTGTAAAAAGGCTGATATTCGCAAGGATGAAGGTATGGAAGCCACCAGCTTATTAACCTTATTGCAAATGGTTGAATCAGGCTTTGGAATTGCCTTACTTCCTGAGATGGCAGTAAAAAGCAACCTTCTCAATAACAGCGACTTAGTCGCTAAAGCAATGGCAACGCCGGCGCCTAAAAGAGTCATTGCTTTGGTTGCGCGAGCCTCCACTGCCCATCAAGCAGAATTTGCTGCTTTATCATCCTGCATACGTGAGCGATTTGGAGTCGATCTCAAAAAGGTAAAGTAAATTCTGCAAGCGTAGTAAAAATTATCAGAGCTAAGCTCATCATTTCATTGTTAAAAAGAAAGTACTGAATGTCCGGAAAAGAAATTATGTTCACCCCAGTCAAATTGGGCTCAATTGCCTTAAAAAATCGTATCGTGATGTCTCCTCTGACTAGGATGCGCGCAGTCGCTGGCGATGTCCCTAATCCACTTGCAAAGACTTACTATGCCCAGCGTGCCAGTGCAGGCCTGATCATTACCGAAGCAACACAAATTTCTCCCTTAGGAATGGGCTATCCGGGAACGCCTGGTATTTATACTGCGGAACAAACCGCTGCCTGGAAAGAGATTGTGACTGCAGTACATGCCAAAGGTGGCTCTATCGTTGCGCAGTTGTGGCACGTTGGCCGCATCTCCCATTCTTCATTACATCCAGAGCAGGGTGTACCAGAGGCTCCTTCTGCGATTGTGGCACCTGGACAGACTTATGGCGCTGACTGGAAGCTGCATGACTATGAGACTCCTAGAGCGATGACGCTCGATGATATTGCGCGTCTATTGAATGAGTTTGAGATAGCTGCAAAGAATGCGAAAGCAGCTGGTTTTGATGGTATTGAAATTCATTCTGCCAATGGCTATTTATTAGATCAATTTTTACAGGACAAAACCAATCAACGTAAGGACCAATATGGCGGTTCAATTGAAAACCGTTTACGTCTGTTGGGCGAAGTGATTGAGGTGACCAGTAAAGTGTTCCCAAGCGATCGGATCGGCGTCCGCCTCTCTCCCTATGGCACCTTTAACGATATGGCGGATAGTGATCCAGTGGCCTTGTTTACTGCTGCGATTCATCATTTGAATAACTATGACTTAGCCTATGTGCATATGATTGAGCCACGCTCTACTAGTGCAGGCGGTAGCGATCAAGTGAATGAAGATGCCCCAGTGACTTCGGAACTTTTCCGTAAAGTCTATCAAGGTCAATTTATTACTGCAGGTGGTTACGATCAAGCGATGGGTGAAAAAGCGCTTGAGGAAGGCTTAGCAGATGCTGTAGCCTATGGACGCTTGTATATTTCTAATCCAGACTTAGTGGAGCGTTTTCAGAAGAATGCTTCTTTAAACCCTTATGACCGCGCTACCTTCTATGGCGGTCATGAGGTGGGCTATACCGATTACCCAACACTCTAATGAATTGAATTCCGAAGGCCCGTAAACCCCGCACTCATCGGTGGAGTTTATTTTTTATCTTCCGGATCCTTTAGAAGATCATAGTGATTGGCTACTAGCAATAGGGCAATAGAGGCGCAGCCCATTGCGAAAAATTGCCATTGGTGCAACATGGCAGTACCAATAACAGTCATTAATATCGTCCAGCCCACAGCCATCTTCGTTTTTTTAGTAAGTGGTTTCATCATCAATAGTCCTTAAGCGTGTGCTTTACTCTTCTTTAACATGCGACGAAGTGTATCGTCTTTCAAGATGTAATGTTGCCATAAACCCGCTAAAGCATGAAAGCCAATGAGGAAGTAAAGCGAATTTCCCAAAAACTCATGAATCTCTTCAACTAGCTTTTTCATCTCCGGGTTAGGGGTCACTAGCTGAGGCCATGCCAATCCGAAGAAATGGATTTCCTTGCCGCCATACTGAAAATAAAGCATACCAAAGATGGGCGATATCAATAACAGGGCATACATGAGCCAATGCATTGCTTTGGCTAAAGAAGCAAATAAAGGTTTTGGGTGTAAAGGCTTGGGAACACCATAAACGAAGCGGACTATTAAGCGAAGAACCATGGCTATAAAAATCAGCTGCCCAAAGAGGCCGTGGATCGATTTACAAAGCTCTCGTGGTTCACTCCCTTTGGGAAATTGCCCCTTGAGCTCGATCGCCACAAACGCGGCAATGATAAGCGCCAATACAAGCCAATGAAGCAAGATGGAAAGAGGGTGATATTGGGTTTTAGACATGAGAGAGCTTCAATCACAGTAAGAAATTACTGTAAATGATAATCAATCTCATTAACAATGACAAGCCCAAGGTTAATATCCCAAATAAAGGGGTATTTCTGTATTAGTTAAGCCTGACCTTGGCGCTGAGTTCGCTAGCGGAGCCTCTTTTATCTAGCTGTGAAAGCCGAAGGGCTTCAGCCTCAAAATCTAACTGCCCTGGGTGGAATTCATCATCATTTTGGAGGTGGATGACGTAAGTCCAAACCAATTCTCGGCCGCGGTTTTTGTATACATCGACAACACGTTTCATGGTTACCGCCTATTTGCTAAAGCTTATTGATTTGTGGAAGATGAATTGATAGGGGCCATCTTGGAGTTGAAGTTTTCTTTTAAGGTAATAAGGTTTCGCGGCTCAATTCGAATGACACCACCTCTCGGGCTATCAATATCCGCAATTAAAAAGAAGGAGATTGAGGTGACAAAGGGAAAAATCATGAAGAGTCCAACATTCTTTTTAAAGTTTCGCGCGCCAAAGCCAACCAATATATTTGCGCATAGCGCAATGGCCGCCATAAGTGCCCAGGCTGGGTAGGGAATACGGTTCCACCAAGCGGCTTGAACATAGCCTTGGGAATTCAAAACATCGTTCATTCCAGACACGACTAAAGCCATAGCAGGGGTTGGTTGGGCGCGGGCCACAGGCAGCACCTCATTCCATAAGGCGTTTTGTAAGTCGTCAGTCTGCTGCCGAATTTCTCGAACCTTTTCTTTACTTTGTCTCGAGTAAAACAGAATGCGTTGCTCTAAGTATTGACTCAGGAGATCTTTCGTTCTGGCAGATACATTACTAGGAAGGAGGTCTGCTCTGAGATACTCGGTACCAATCGCATTCGCTTCACTTTCCTCTAAGGTCTCCCTGTTGTCATGGCGATCAATTGCCATTGAGAAAGTAAAGCCAATAATGAGCGCTAGCAAGGTCAGTGTAGCCGTTTGAATCACACCCAGATCTTCAGACGTTTCAGTATCTTTCGTGCGAAAGCGGCTCAGCACCGCATTGCCAAACCAAACAGACAAGGCAAGGCTGACGAATGAAATCCCAAAAACTAGAACGGGGTGATTAAGAAGATAAGAAATTTAAAAGGTCCCTGGATATAAGATTGCTTTAGTCACATCCTGAATATCACGATGACCCGTAAAGGCCATGGTAATGTCAAGCTCATTGTGAATCAGTTCAAGGCATTTGGTAACACCTGCTTCGCCCATTGCGCCTAAGCCATAGAGGAAGGGGCGACCAATCATGGTGCCACGGGCACCCAAAGCCCAGGCTTTCAAGACATCTTGACCAGAGCGAATTCCGCCATCCATCCACACTTCAATATCTTTACCTACAGCATCCACAATGCCAGGCAGCGCCTTAATGCTAGAGATAGCGCCATCAAGTTGACGACCTCCATGGTTAGAGACGATCAAGGCATCAGCACCAGTGTTGACTGCAAGACGCGCATCTTCTGCATCCAAGATGCCTTTGATGATGAGTTTTCCGCCCCACAGTTTTTTGATCCACTCAACATCACCCCAATTTAGGCCTGGATCAAATTGCTCGGCAGTCCAGGAGGAGAGGGAGGACATATTTCCCACACCAGTAGCGTGACCTACGATATTGCGGAAGGTTCTGCGAGGCGTCATTGCCATCCCTAGACACCAGCGTGGCTTAGTCGCCATATTCATCATATTGGCAATGGTCAATTTTGGTGGCGCGGATAAACCGTTCTTTAGATCCTTATGGCGTTGTCCCAAGATCTGTAAATCAAGTGTTAAGACCAGTGCTGAACACCGAGCAGCTTTTGCGCGTTCAATGAGACGCTCAATAAAGCCGCGATCTTTCATTACGTAGAGCTGAAACCAAAATGGTTTAGTGGTGCGCTCAGCGACATCTTCGATGGAGCAAATGCTCATGGTCGATAAACAAAAAGGCACACCAAATTTTTCAGCAGCTCTAGCTGCCAGAATTTCTCCGTCTGCGCATTGCATGCCAGTTAGCCCAGTTGGTGCCAATGCGACAGGCATAGTCACCTCTTCACCCACCATAGTCGTTTTAGTTGTTCTGTTGGTCATATTGACCGCAACTCGCTGCCGAAATTTAATTTGCTGGAAGTCGGATGTATTAGCGCGATAGGTGGATTCTGTCCAAGACCCCGAATCAGCATAGTCATAGAACATCTTGGGGGTACGTTTTTGATGAAGAACCCGTAAGTCTTCAATATTGGTGATGATAGGCACAGTAAATCCTTGTTGATAACTCTTTTTGATTAGCATTTCTCTAATTAAGCTCTATCTTAGCAATACCAAGGATTTGTTTCTACAATGCTAGGGTATCCCTATTAAGAAGGTCTTCAATGATGGCTGCCTGCCTATTCAATGACTAATGTCCAAATTTAACCTTGCCACTGTTGCCTACTTATTGACTGCTACCGCTCTATGGGCCGGGAATGCAATTGCAGGGCGTTTATTGGTGGGTAGCGTGTCACCGATCACCTTGAGTACTGCTCGTTGGGGTTTAGCAGCATTGCTTTTGTTGCCTTTTGGTTGGCGGGTATTTAAGCCAGGCAGTGCCCTGTGGCAGAACAAGCAACGCTTTTTAGTGTTGGGCTTGTTTGGTGTCGGGAGTTATAACGTTCTGTTGTATCTAGCCTTGCAAAGTTCCAGCGCAATCAATGTCACATTAATTGGCGCAAGTATGCCAATTTGGATGCTTTTAATTGGCGCAGTTTTTTATCAAACGAAACCCAATCTATTGCAGTTGCTTGGTGCGATTGTGTCATTGTTTGGAGTAGCGATCGTGCTCACTAGAGGTGACTTGGGCACCTTGATATCCATGCAAATGGTGATTGGTGATTTGCTCATCATGATGGCTACGATATTGTGGGCTTTCTATAGTTGGATGTTAAGTCGGCCAGGGTCTAGTTCGGAGCGTGAATGGCCATGGGCAGATTTTTTACTAGCTCAAGTCGTCATCGGTCTTGTATGGACAGGTTTCTTTGATGGTTTTGAAATTGCCACAGGACATGTATATCTCGATCTCAACGCATGGACTGCTTCACTAATTTTATTTGTGGCTGTTGGCCCGTCACTTATTGCCTATCGTTGCTGGGGATTGGGGGTGAGTGGTGCTGGGCCGACAGTAGCAGCCTTCTTTGCAAACTTTATCCCTTTGTTTACTGCTATCTTGTCTGCAGCGATGTTGGGTGAACCTCCGCAGTTATTTCATGGTGTGGCATTTGCTTTGATTGTCGCTGGGATCTGGATTTCCTCAAGACAGGGTCGATCTGCGTACGCTTGAGCAGTCTTTGGGTAAAAAAATTCAAAAAAAAGTAAAATGACTTCTTTTTTATCAAAGTTGAAGTCATGGTCGATGTTTTAGTGATTGGTGGTGGTAATGCTGCTCTTTGTGCCGCTTTAATGGCTAGGGAGGCTGGTGCCAGCGTAATGGTGCTTGAAGCTGCTCCTAAAGAATGGCGTGGCGGAAATTCTACGCATACTCGTAATATTCGCGCAATGCATGATGAGCCTCAGGATGTGATGCTAGAGGCCTATGATGAAGAGGAATATTGGCAGGATGTCGTGAAGGTCACTAGTGGTATTACTGATGAGAAATTGGCCAGACTCGTTATTCGCTCTTCTGCTAACTGCCGAGGTTGGATGACTCACCATGGCGTACGCTTTCAACCACCTTTGTCTGGTACTTTGAATCTTTCGCGTACAAACGCATTTTTCATGGGTGGCGGCAAAGCCTTGATAAATGCTTACTATCGCAGTGCCGAGAAGTTAGGCATTGAGATACGTTACGAATCTCCTGCCTCATCAATTGAAATGCGTAACGGAGAATTTGTTGCAGCATATGTTGGTGATGAGCGCATTGAAGCAAAGGCTTGTGTGTTGGCTGCTGGCGGCTTCGAGTCCAATCGTGAATGGCTTAAAGAGGCTTGGGGTATGAATCAGTATGGCGAATACCCTGCTGATAACTTCTTAATTCGTGGCTCCAGATATAACGAGGGTGTTTTGTTAAAGCAACTCATTGCAATGGGGGCCGATTCAGTCAGTGATGCAACTCAGGCCCATATGGTTGCAGTAGATGCGCGCGCACCTTTATATGATGGTGGCATCTGTACCCGTATCGATGGAGTTCCGTTTGGCATCGTGGTGAACAAAAATGCTCAACGCTTCTCGGATGAAGGTGAGGACTTTTGGCCTAAGCGTTATGCATTTTGGGGCAGACTAGTTGCACATCAGCCCGGCCAAATAGGCTATTGCATTATTGATTCAAAAGTATTGGGTCGTTTTATGCCGCCAGTATTTCCGGGTGAAAAAGCCGATACCTTAGATGAGATGGCCATCAAGTTAGGCCTTGATTCTAAGGCGCTGCAAGAAACAGTCAAAACATACAATGCTGCTTGTCGAGTAGGCAACTTTGATCACACTATTTTGGATGACTGCCATACCGAAGGTATAGAGCCAGAAAAGACCCATTGGGCTTTACCAATTGATACCGGGCCTTTCTATGGTTACGCAGTTCGCCCTGGAGTGACATTCACCTATTTAGGCTTAAAGACGGATGAAACTGCGGCGGTTCGCTTTAATAATGAAGCAAGTAAAAACTTATTTGTTGCCGGAGAAATGATGGCTGGAAATGTATTGGGTAAAGGATATGCCGCCGGCATTGGTATGACGATTGGTACGGTATTTGGCCGCATTGCTGGCACGCAAGCTGCCCAGGCTGCCAAGCAATACGCAGGGGAGTCCGCAAATGCAGCAGCTTAATTCTTTAATTCAAGAGGCTAGCGATTTGGCCAAAGGAACACCGGAGTCAGAAGCAGACCGCATGCTGCAGATCTGTAATGCCTGTCGCTATTGCGAAGGTTTTTGTGCAGTCTTTCCGGCGATGACCCGTCGTATTGAATTTACGCCTAGCGTAGTGAACTACTTAGCCAATCTTTGTCATAACTGTGGCGCCTGTCTTCATGCTTGCCAATATGCACCTCCCCATGAGTTTGGTGTCAATATTCCGCGTGTGATGGCTGAGCTTCGCAAAGATACCTATATCACTTATGCATGGCCTCGGGCCTTCGGTGCTCTCTATAAAAGTAATGGCATCACAGTTTCACTAGCAGTATCACTTTCAATCGCATTCTTCTTGATCTTGAGTTCTTTCTTGAATGGTTCCTTGGCTTCAGGCCCTCTGGATGCTAATTTTTATGCAGTCTTTTCCCACAATACGATGGCGTTGATGTTTGGCCTAGTCTTCGGCTTTGCATTACTTGCAATTGCCATTGGCCTAGTTCATTTTTGGAAAGATATCTCGGCTGGGGTGATTTCAGCAAGCGCTGCCTCTGAGGCAACTCACGATGCCCTGACTTTAAAATATCTTGGTGGCGGTCATGGTGAGGGGTGTAATAACGAAGATGACGCCTTTACTCTTTGGCGTAAACGTTTTCATCACATGACTTTTTATGGCTTCATGTTGTGCTTTGCCTCTACGAGTGTTGCGACCTTCTACCACTATTTTTTAGGTTTACATGCGCCATACGATCTCACGAGTTTGCCAGTGATTTTCGGCACATTGGGTGGGCTTGGTTTGTTAGTTGGCCCCGCAGGATTGCTCTACCTCAATCTACAGAGAAATTCTGCGCATGGAGACGCTACACAAAAGCCCATGGACAGAGCATTTATCGTCCTACTGTTTTTAGTGAGCGCCTCAGGCTTGCTGTTGCTTGCCTATCGAGATACTAGTGCTATGGCAAGCTTGCTTGCAGTGCATTTAGGGTTTGTGATGGGTCTATTTTTAACGATGCCTTACGGTAAGTTTGGACATGGTTTTTATAGAATGGTTGCCTTGCTAAAGAATTCAATCGAAAAGCGCCAGAAAATTAATATGCAATTTGGCACAGAGTAATTTCAGAATATTCATAAAAAAATAGCAGACAACAAAAGAAAGTAGAAGAACCATGAGACTTATTACCTTTACACGCTCGGGCGCAAGCCAGCATGAAATTGGCGCGCGTATACCCAACTCTTCCGGTGATCAAGTCTTACCCTTTGCAGATGTCACTAAAAAGCTTGGTATTTCGGATTTTCCAACGGATATGCGATCTTTTCTGCGCGCCGGTAATGGTGTGATGGAGCAGGCCAAGTCTTGGGTAGCTTCTGTTGGAGATCACTCTGCATTACTCATAAGCGCTAGCAATATTACTTATTTACCTCCAATTACTGACGCTGAAAAGTTTCTTTGCGTTGGAAAAAATTATCGTACGCATCTAGAGGAACTTAAGCGCACGAACTTGATTAAAGAGATTCCACAGGAACCTACTTCATTCATTAAGCTCAACTCCTGTTTGGTTGGCCATGAAGCCAAAGTAGCGCGCCCTAAAGGGATCACCCGGCTTGATTACGAG
>CALQED020000008.1 GCA_943329505.2 Polynucleobacter meluiroseus
ACCGCTTGGTGTCATCGTAATAGTAACCAGTTTCAGGATCAATACCTCGAACAGCTCCAATCATTTCGGAAGCAAACAAAATGTTGTCGACCGGGATTACCTTGGTCAGCAAGTCAATACCAGGCTGGTGATAAACACAAGTATCAAAATAAATATTCTTTAAAAGATGTTCACTCAGCAAAGGTTTTTTCATCTCCTGAGCCAAACCTCTAAAGCGACCCCAATGGTATGGAACTGCGCCTCCGCCATGTGGAATTAAAAACTTTAAATCTGGAAACTCTTGAAATAAATCCGAAGTCAAGCACTGCATAAATGCGGTGGTATCTGCATTCAAATAGTGTGCGCCCGTTGTATGAAAACAATCATTACAACTGGTGCTCACATGGATCATTGCTGGAACCTGATACTCCACCATCTTTTCGTAAATAGGGAACCAGTGTGGATCTGATAGAGGCGGCTCGCGCCAATAGCCGCCAGATGGATCGGGGTTGAGATTGACACCCACAAAACCATAGTCTTTGATGCACTTCTCTAATTCAGGGATGCAAGACTTTGGATCTACGCCGGGCGATTGTGGCAACATGGCCGCGCCCATAAATTGATCTGGAAATAATGTGGAAATTCGATAACACAGTTCATTACAAATAGCGGCCCAGGTGGCAGAGGTATTGAAATCACCAATATGGTGTGCCATAAAGCTAGCGCGGGGCGAGAAGATAGTGAGGTCAATGCCCCGTTCTTGCATTTTTGCAAGCTGATTGACTTCGATAGACTCTCGCAACTCATCATCACTAATCTTGAGATCAGAAACTTTGGGCCCCAATTCAGGAGAATTGAGATTGGCAATTTGCTTGTTACGCCACTCCTCTAATGCCTTTGGGGCAGTTGTATAGTGGCCATGACAGTCAATAATCATTTATATAAACACATTCCGTTTTAGAAATTACTTACTAGCAACACCACGCAAACCAGACCTACTAATAATAGAGGCCAACTCTCCTGATGCACTTAAGGATTGAACAAACTGATCCAAATACGGCTTCACGTTCGGGCGATCAATTGGTACACCTAAGGCCATACTCTCATAGCCAATCACCTCTGGCATCACTCTTGAGCCAGCAACCTGATCTGATAACTCAAACAGAATCCCTTTATTGCTCGAGAATGCATCAATCTTGCCCGAAGCCAGTTGCTCAACAGTCTCTTTTGTTGAACTCATCTTCACTAGTTTTGCCTTGCTTAATAGCTCAGCTACCTCCCCTTCAGAGCTACTACCAACACTAACCCCAATTTTGATGTCGGAATTATTTAACTCTGCGATGCTTTTAACCTTACTCTTTGGAGAAAGTAAAAATCCTTTTTCAAGCCTAATCACTGGCTCAGAAAACTGAATAAATTTGGCGCGTGCAGCAGTTGCATTAGTAAACACCAAATCAATTTTCTTTTCTTTAATTGCATCTAAGACATCAGCATTTCTAGGATAAACAATCGGCTGATAAGTAACATTCATCGCAAGGGCGAGTTGCTTGCCAAGTGCAAAGCCAATGCCTCGGTTATCAGTCAGGTTGCCATCGCCTAGATAAGATGTAGGTGATCCCTGATATACCCCCACCCGCAATGATCCAGAGGGCGCTATCTCATTTTTTGATCCGGTAGCACAGGCTACTATCATCACCGCCATCAAACTAGCGGCTACATAAAGCCAAATTCGATCTAGATGAGTATTTATAAATTTCAACATGTCTTTCTCTTTTTCTATTTAATCAGGCTGAATATTGGCTTCGCGAACCATCTTTTCATAACGCCTAGATTCAAATTTAATCAAATTGCCAAGTTGGGTCCTAGGGCCAGGAGTCACTTCACCGCCGGCTGAAGAAAGGCGCTCAATCATTTCCTTAGAAGCCAAAGACTTCTCGACTGCGCTATACAGTTTATTAGTAATCGCATTTGGTGTTTTTGCAGGCGCAATGAGACCATACCAAACAAATGCCTCAAAGCCAGGAAAACCACTTTCCGCAATGGTGGGTACTTCGGGAAATAATGGTGAACGCTTTGGGCTCATCACTGCCAAGATCTTCACTTTGCCAGCCTTTACCTGCGGTGCAATTTCAAGCATATTGGTAGCAACGAGATCAATCTGGCCACCAAGTAAATCAGTGATTGCAGCTGAGCCACCTTTATAGGGTACATGCTTTAGTGAGATCCCAGCAGCCTGCTCAAAAAATTTCACAGCCATATGAGGGGTTGCTCCATTTCCTGGTGAGCCAAAGGTGATATCGTCAGGCTTGGCTTTTGCGGCTTTCATCAGATCTGCTAAGTTAGCGTACTTTCCATTCACAGTAGTAGCCAACACCACCGGTACATTACCAATCAGCGCAATAGGTGTTACATCTGTCTCAGGATCAAATGGTTGTGGCTTATATAAGGATTTATTGGCCGCCAAAGCATTGGCCGCCAACATCAAAACGTAGCCATCAGAAGGACTGTCGATCAATAGTTTTGTGGCGATATTAGTACCGCCGCCAGGTTTATTTTCAACAATAATGGATTGCCCAAGTGTTTCGGCCATTCCCTTCGCCAAAGACCTTGCGATCAAGTCTACCGCGCCTCCAGGGGCATAGCCGACAATAATCTTAATAGGCTTAGTGGGGTATTCTTGCGCAAATACATGACTACCGAGTAATGCACACACCATCAGGATCAGAATTTTTTTGATACCACTCATTTTTTACCCCAATTATTAATAATAAAAAATATTCATGTAAGTCAACACTTCAATGAACTTATTAGCTTATATAGCTAGATGCACCATTACTCCTTTGGCGCCCCAGACATTTTGACAATACCCTCATAACGCTTAATTTCTGACTGAGAGAATCTAGTAAATTCCGCGACTGAGCCACCATCGACTTGAGCGCCAATCGATTGAAGGCTTCTCTTCACTTCAGGATCATTGAGCACCTTATTAAAAGCAGCATTGAGTTTTTCAGTAAGCTCTTTTGGCGCTCCCGCGGGTAACATCACACCATACCAAGCATTGGCAACCATAGGTATACCTGACTCTCTCATTGTGGGAACATTGGGTAATTCAGGAATACGCTTCTCAGAAGCGACACCCAAGGCTTTTAATTTACCGCCCTTAATATTATTTAAGGACCCAGTATCAAGCATCATATCGATATGTCCCGCCATTAAATCTAAGGCAGCAGGACCGCTCCCCTTATAAGGTACATGACGAATATCCAATCCGGTCACCGTCTTAAATTGTGCACCAGCTAAATGCTGAGATGCGCCAATACCAGCAGAACCATAAGTAAATTTCCCAGGATTTTGTTTGGCGTCATTCATCAAATCTTTGAGGCTATTCCATGGGGAAGCGCTAGGGACAACCATGATGTTAGGAATGGTACAAACCAAAACTACTGGGGTGAAATCCTTAGCTGCATCAAATCCTTGATTGGCAAATAAATGTGGTCCAGCAGCATTAGTAGAACTCGTTGCCATCAACATTGAATAGCCATCAGGTTTGTCTTGCAGGAAGGCCTGTGTTCCGATATTTCCGCCTGCACCGCCCTTGTTTTCAACAAAGACTGAGACGCCTAATTCTTTGGTCAGGGGTATAGCCAACAGTCGTGCAACCTGATCTGTTGCGCCGCCAGGAGGCCAAGGCACTAAAAACTTGATGGATTTATCGGGATATGCTGCCATCACATTGAATGCAACGGCACTCAATATCACTACGAGAATTTTCTTGAATTTCATAGTGCGCCTTTTTGCTTTAAAGCAGTATCTATCCAAGTAGCATCATACTGACCATCTAAGATGGATTGAATCGTTTTGCGCTCAGCCATTGCCTTTTCTTTTCCTAGCTTAGCCCCCAACAATGCATCAGCAGGAGAAAGAGCGATGATGCCATCACAATCACCTAATATCACGTCGCCCGGATTCACGATCATGCCACCAATACTAATGGGTACATTGACAGACCCAGGACCATCTTTCAATGGGCCACGCATATTCACGCCACGAGCCCAACAGGGGAATTGATGCTTTTCAAAAGTATCAGCATCACGAATAGCACCATCAAATACACAACCGATAGCACCTTTCATTTTTGCGACTGTCATCATGATTTCGCCAAAAAGTGCTCTAGAAACATCGCCGCCGCCGTCAACCACTAAAACATCACCTGGTTGAAGAATTTGCAGCGCTTTATGGATCAATAGATTATCGCCAGTACGCACACTAACAGTCACTGCATTGCCGCAGACCGATATAGAAGATTTATTTATGGGCAGGATACCGATCGCGCCGACTCTTCTACCCAATGAATCACTCACCACAGAGGTAGCCAAACCTGTCAAAGCCTCAATACCCTCTTTAAAGGCCTCTTTGCGGGGATGAATGTCGATTCCTGTGGCGTTCATGAAGTCTCCTAAATTTTTGATGTTACAAGTTCGATGTAAAGTTCTAGCTTGATTAATATCAATATATCCCATAAAAGTTCAATTTTTTGAACCTACAGAAACTATTATGAAGCTAGCGAAGATCACAAGCCAAACCACCCATCGGCTAATCACTTTTAACCATCCTGCACTTATTTGAGATGATGTCTACGTGATGAAAGAATTGAATAAAGATCAGTTACTCGAGCTTGCAGAGCCGCTCAAGAAAAATAGTGCTTGTCCAGACTGCTCATCCCTTGCTTGTGAAGGCTGGGAATCGGTACCCAGTTCTTTTAATCTCAATCAATTGCAAGTTTTAGGGACTCTGAGAATTGAAGGTGCAGACGAATATTGGGAGGAATATCATCCGAATGGAACGAATATTTGGTCTGAAGATGCCCCAATCTCTCTCCAGCATCACCCCTACAATCGATCCAATGTCTGTGAATGCATCAGTTGCAAGAGAAAATTTCTTCGCTATACAGAATATGGTGGCTATTACGTAGATGAACGTATTAGGGAATTAAATTTCCAATTGATTATTTAATCCATTGGAACTATTACTGTCGAGACTACCTGGTCTTATCCTTACGAAATTTTTCCTTTTTCCCAAAAGAAAAAGCCATCCCGAAGGATGGCTGAAAATAAGTCTATGGAGGTACTACCTAAAGAATGAACTACAGCTTCATATTAAGTGCCCACGTCATTCGCTTTGAGTCTTCATGCTTAAATATTGAGCCTAATGCACTCTTATAGTGCAATTAATGATTCTCTTTGGCGTGATTAATCGAGTATTTGGGTATTTCAATGACCAAATCTTCTCTAGCAACAATTGCTTGGCAAGATAAACGCGACTGAGAATTCAGACCCCAAGCGCGATCGAGCATATCTTCCTCGTTTTCATCCGGAGGATTAAGGCTATTAAAACCTTCTTTCACAATCACGTGGCAGGTAGTGCAGGCACAAACCATATCGCACGCATGTTCTATTGGAATGTCATTTTCAAGCAAGGCTTCACAAATCGATGTACCTGGAGCAACTTCAACGACCGCACCATCAGGGCAATATTCACTATGGGGAAGAACAACGATTTGAGTCATGATATTTTTTACTTAGGTTCTATGTATTTTTAGGTACGGTGTTTTTAGATCTCGGCAACATTCTTGCCGGATAAGGCTTTTTGAATACTCGCATTCATGCGCATTTGGGCAAACTCATCCGTTGCTTTAGCAGCATGGTCTACCGCCTTACGAACTACGGCACTATCAGTCTCTTCATTCAAAATCTTTTGCAGCACTACCATCTCTTGGTCAATGAGTGCCTGCTCTTCCAGGCTAAGTAAATCACGATCACTATTGAGCGCAGTTTGAACTGCATCCAATAAACGCTGAGCATTAACTTGCTCTTCACGTAATGATCTGGAGAGTAGGTCCTCTTTGGCTGATGCAAAACCGTCTTTCAGCATGCGGGTAATTTCGCTATCTGTGAGGCCATAAGATGGCTTGATATCGATTGACGCCTGAACCCCAGAGCCTTGCTCTGTAGCGCTCACAGATAAAAGGCCATCTGCATCTACTTGGAAAGTAACGCGGATACGCGCCGCGCCCGCAGCCATTGCCGGGATACCCCGTAACTCAAAACGGCCGAGTGAGCGACAGTCTTGCGCCAACTCTCGCTCGCCCTGCACTACTTGTATTGCCAACGCGGTTTGACCATCCTTAAAGGTTGTGAAGTCTTGCGCCCTAGCAACCGGAATCGGCGTATTACGTGGAATGATTTTTTCTACTAAGCCACCCATAGTTTCAACACCAAGGGAAAGCGGAATGACATCTAATAATAGCCATTCATCGTCTTTACTTTGATTACCCGCTAATAAATCAGCCTGCATTGCTGCGCCTAGTGCAACCACTTGATCAGGATTCAGGTTATTTAAGGGCTGCGTGCCAAACAGTTCACCGACTGCACGTTGTACGTTTGGCATACGAGTTGAGCCACCCACCATCACCACACCTTTAATATCATCAGCTTTCAGAGCGGCATCACGCAAGGCTTTTTTACAAGCAGTCAAGGTTTTGGCAACTAAGTTCTGAGTAATCTCAAAGAGCTGGACTTGGCTAACACCAACATTCACAACCGTGCCATCGGCAAGCGTTTCATGGATGCGCGCCAGCGGATTATGACTTAACTGCTCTTTGGCATGCTTGCAGGCCTGCAACAGCGTGCGGTGATCATGAATAGAGAGTGGCGAAAGCTTGGCCTGCTCAATCACCCAGCAATATAAGCGGTGATCAAAATCATCTCCACCTAAAGCAGAATCACCACCAGTAGAGAGTACTTCAAACACCCCTCTACTCATTCGTAAGATTGAGATATCAAAGGTGCCACCACCTAAGTCGTAGACAGCGTATACGCCTTCAGTTCCATTATCTAGGCCATAAGCAATGGCAGCGGCAGTTGGCTCATTGAGTAAACGCAGCACTTCGATGCCCGCTAACTTCGCAGCATCCTTAGTCGCTTGGCGCTGTGCATCATCAAAATAGGCAGGCACAGTGATCACTGCCCCAACAATGTCATCATTGACTGAATCTTCAGCTAATTGACGCAAGCGCGCAAGAATTTCAGCAGAAACTTCAATCGGACTTTTATCCCCAGCAACGGTTCTCAGCTTCAGCATGCCCGGCTGATCAACAAAATCATAAGGGGCACTTTCAATATGCTCGACATCGGTCAAGCCACGGCCCATAAAACGCTTGACCGAAACAATCGTATTTTTTGGATCGATCACAATACTCTCAAGCGCTTCAAATCCGGCTTGGGTCCGACCATTTGGTAAATAACGTACTACTGAAGGTAGTAACTCGCGACCCTGCTCATCGGGCAGAACTTTGGGTAGTGCATCACGCACAATTGCTACTAAAGAATTGGTTGTTCCCAAATCAATCCCCACGGCAATGCGGCGTTGATGCGGTGCAAGCGATTTACCGGGTTCAGAGATTTGTAATAAGGCCATAGGGGATAGGGTGTATTTTACGTTTGGGCTAAATTAGGGCTGCAATAGTGTCATCGAGCTCAACAGCAAATTTATCGATAAAGAGAAGGCCTCGAAGTAGCTCAGCCGCGCGTACATAATTATTAGCACCATCAATAGCTTGAGTGATTTCAGTAAGAGTATCTGCCTTCGACTGCTCCACTTCGGCCATCATGGCCTCGAGCGCTGGCAAATCTTCCGCGCGCTCGTCTAAACTCTCGCGCCAATCCATTTGCTTCATCAAAAAAGCAGCTGGCATTGCTGTATTTGTTTCTAATTTGGCATCCACTCCATGCAATTGGCATAAATACAAACCACGTTGAACGGGATGCTTGAGTGTTTGAAAAGCGGTATTGGCTAAAGTCGCCATTTGCATTGCAAGGCGCTGCTCAGTTTCGCTACCGCGAGCATGGCGATCGGGATGAACTTCTTTTTGAATTGCTAGATAAGCCTGCTCTAGCGCAGGCAAATCGATATGGAATTGCTGTTTTAATCCAAAAAAGCGAAAGTAATCGTCAGACGCGGAAAGATTCGCCACAACCACACTCATCTTTTACGTTTGGATTTTGAAACTTAAATCCTTCGTTCAAACCCTCGCGTACGAAATCCAGTTCGGTTCCGTCTAAATAAGCTAAGCTCTTTGGATCAACAAATACTTTTATACCATTGGACTCAAAAACTTGATCTTCCACAGCTGGCTCATCTACATATTCCAGCTCATAAGCCAAACCAGAGCAACCTGTTGTCCGAACGCCCAAACGTAAGCCACAACCTTTACCGCGCTTCTCAAGATTGCGGTTAACGTGCTTCGCAGCTTTTTCAGTTAAGGTGATTGCCATAATATTCTTCAGCTCCGTTATTTAACCGGATGCTTTTCTTTGTAATCAGCAACGGCTGCTTTGATAGCGTCTTCAGCCAAAATAGAACAGTGAATCTTCACAGGAGGCAAAGCAAGTTCTTCGGCAATTAAAGAATTCTTGATCTCTAATGCTTGATCTAAAGTTTTGCCTTTAACCCACTCAGTAACCAATGATGAAGAGGCAATAGCAGAGCCGCAGCCATAAGTCTTGAACTTAGCATCTTCGATCACGCCTTGATTGTTCACGCGAATTTGCAACTTCATGACATCGCCACAGGCAGGCGCACCAACCATACCAGTACCTACGCTATCGTCGCCCTTCTCAAATGAGCCAACGTTACGGGGGTTTTCATAATGGTCGATGACCTTGTCGCTATATGCCATGGTATTTCCTCTGTATTTTTCTATTCAATACTGCTATTTTTAGTGTGCAGCCCACTGAATCGTGCTCAAGTCGATTCCATCTTTGTACATTTCCCATAATGGGGAGAGCTCACGCAACTTTGCAATCTTTTCTTTTACTAACTTGATCGTGAAATCCACTTCTTCTTGGGTAGTAAAGCGTCCCAAGGTAAAACGAATAGAGCTATGCGCCAACTCATCATTGCGACCTAGTGCGCGCAATACATATGAAGGCTCCAAAGAAGCAGATGTACATGCTGAACCAGATGAGATCGCTAAATCTTTAAGGGCCATCAACATGGACTCACCTTCAACATAATTAAAACTAATGTTGAGGTTATGCGGGACGCGTTCATCCATATCACCGTTTACATACACTTCTTCAATGTCTTTGAGGCCAGCCAATAAACGGTCGCGCAATCCGCGGATACGATGGTTTTCCTCAACCATCTCAATACGCGCAATACGGAATGCCTCACCCATACCAACAATTTGATGAACCGCTAAGGTACCAGAACGCATGCCGCGCTCATGACCCCCACCATGAATCTGGGCTTCAATACGAATCCGAGGTTTGCGACGAACAAATAAAGCGCCGATACCTTTTGGACCATAAGTCTTGTGAGCAGAAAAGCTCATCAAGTCAACTTTAATCTTGTCTAAATCAATTTCTACCTTGCCAGTTGCTTGTGCAGCATCCACATGAAAAATGACGCCACGTGAACGGCATAACTCACCAATGCGAGGAACATCTTGCACTACGCCAATTTCATTATTGACATACATAACAGAGGTCAAAATGGTGCCAGGCTTCATGGCGGTCTCTAACTGTTCAAAGTCAATCAAGCCATTAGGTAATACATCTAGGTAAGTGACTTCAAAACCTTCGCGCTCTAATTCGCGACAAGTATCTAAAGTTGCTTTGTGCTCAGTCTTCACAGTAATGATGTGATTGCCGCGCTCTTTGTAAAAGTGCGCAGCACCTTTGAGTGCTAAGTTAATACTTTCAGTAGCACCACTCGTAAAGACGATTTCTCTTGGGTCAGCATGTACCAAGAGAGCAACTTCCGAACGCGCCCACTCGACAGCCTCTTCTGCGGCCCAGCCATAAGCATGGCTTCGGGAAGCAGCATTGCCAAATTGTTCGCGCAAATAGGGCAACATCTTGTCAACCACACGAGGATCAATCGGTGTTGTAGCCGAATAATCCATATACACCGGAAAGTGCTTAGGACTAAACATCGGAACCGGTTGCAAAGGAAGGTCTTGTGGTGCGTTCATATTGTATTTCTAGAGATATAAGACTACTGATTAGCTTCTTTTAAATTGCCGCGCCAAATTGAAAACAGAATTAATTAATGGTGCTTTAGGAGCAACTTCTTTTTTTGCTGCAAGAGCTGGGGCTGGTTTTTGAGCCTTCACACTTTCAACTTTCATTTTTTTCTGGCGCATGTCTTGAATCACGATGCCGCGACCTTCTTGCTGCTGAACCAAATCGCGCAAAGTGACTGAGCTGAGGTATTCAACCATTTTCGAGTTGAGATTACTCCAAAGATCATGAGTCATACAACGGCCATGACCCTCTTCCTCGGTATGACAGTTGCCTTTGCCACCGCATTGAGTGGCATCCAATGGTTCATCCACCGCCACAATGATGTCAGCTACGCTAATCTCTGTAGATGGACGTGCCAATGTATATCCGCCACCAGGGCCGCGGGTGCTCTCGACAATATTGAAACGGCGCAATTTGCCGAACAATTGCTCGAGGTAAGAAAGGGAAATCTTTTGTCTTTGGCTAATTCCAGCCAAAGTCACAGGGCCATGCGTTTCACGCAGGGCTAAATCAATCATTGCGGTTACAGCAAAACGGCCTTTAGTTGTAAGTCTCATATGTCACCTTGGTAATGGATTGTTATGGACAGCTTAATGTCAGGTGGGTAATACCCGACCATTCCACTCAACTTTACCATATGCCCTAGCAATCTGCTCAGGAATTATCTCAAAAAACCCTTCTAGAATGCAGGAAATCAGCTTATTGAGTCTCTAGACCTAGCTCCAAACGCCATTTCTTTGACCTTAGTCAGCCTGTCACGGGTACTCGCCGCCTTTTCAAACTCTAGGTTCTTGGCTTCAGCGTTCATTTGTTTCTCTAATCGTTTGATTTCATTAGATAAATCCTTCTCACCCATGTCCTCATAGCGAGCCCGCTCCTGCTCTACTTGCATCTCCTGACGCTTCTCTTTGACATCGTAAACACCATCAATGATGTCCTTAATCCGCTTTTGCACCCCTTTAGGCTCAATGCCATGAAGCTTATTAAAGGCGATTTGCTTGGTTCGGCGTCTCTCAGTCTCCCCCATCGCTCGACGCATCGAGTCAGTGACCCGATCGGCATAGAGAATTGCCTTGCCTCGAACATTACGGGCAGCACGCCCGATAGTCTGAATTAAAGAGCGTTCCGAACGCAAGAAGCCTTCTTTATCTGCATCCAAAATCGCCACAAGTGAGACCTCAGGAATATCCAAACCTTCGCGCAATAAGTTGATGCCCACCAAAACATCGAACACACCTAAACGCAGATCACGCAATATTTCAACACGCTCAACAGTATCGATATCAGAGTGAACATAACGCACCTTCACCCCGTTATCAGATAGATAATCGGTGAGTTGCTCCGCCATTCGTTTAGTTAATACGGTAACTAAAACACGTTCACCCACTTTAACGCGCTCATGAATTTGATCCAATAAATTATCTACTTGAGTGCTTGCTGGTAATACCTCAATTTCTGGATCAACCAAACCAGTTGGTCGAGCCACTTGTTCAACAACTTGACCTTGGTGGGTATTCTCATAATCAGCCGGTGTTGCAGAAACAAAAATGGTTTGACGCATCTTCGTTTCAAACTCAGTAAATTTAAGCGGACGGTTATCCATGGCCGAAGGTAAACGAAAACCAAATTCCACCAAGGTGTGTTTACGGGATTTATCGCCGTTATACATTGCATTGAGCTGTCCAATTAAGACATGGCTTTCATCTAAAAACATCAGGGCATCATTGGGGAGATAGTCGACTAAGGTAGGCGGAGCCTCTCCTGGAGCGGCGCCGGAGAGATGGCGGGAATAGTTCTCAATCCCCTTGCAGAAACCGAGCTCATTGAGCATTTCTAGATCAAAACGGGTACGTTGTTCAATCCGTTGTGCCTCAACTAACTTACCATCTTTAACAAACTCATCGAGACGAGTGCGCAATTCCACTTTAATGGTTTCAATCGCCTTCAGAACCGTGTCACGGGGTGTCACATAGTGCGAGCTTGGATACACAGTGAAGCGGGGAATCTTTTGGCGAATTTTTCCGGTGAGCGGATCGAAGAACTGCAGACTCTCCACCACATCATCGAATAACTCGACGCGTACTGCCAATTCATTATGTTCGGCAGGAAAGATATCGATCGTATCGCCACGCACTCGAAACACGCCGCGTTTGAAGTCCGTTTCATTACGGTCATACTGCATCGCAATTAAGCGCATCAAAATATCGCGCTGACTCATCTTATCGCCTGGACGCAATGTCATGACCATACTGTGATAGTCACCAGGATTACCAATACCGTAAATTGCAGAGACAGTTGCAACAATAATGACGTCGCGTCTTTCTAATAAACTCTTAGTTGCCGACAAGCGCATTTGCTCAATATGCTCATTGATGGATGAATCTTTTTCAATAAATAGATCGCGCTGGGGCACATAGGCCTCTGGCTGATAGTAGTCGTAGTAACTCACGAAGTACTCAACCGCATTTTTAGGGAAAAACTCTCTAAATTCACTATAGAGCTGTGCAGCGAGGGTCTTATTGGGGGCAAAAACGATGGCTGGGCGACCTGTTCTGGCAATGACATTAGCCATCGTGAAGGTCTTTCCGGAACCCGTCACCCCTAAAAGCGTTTGAAAGGTCAGGCCATCCTCAACCCCCTCAACGAGAGCGTCAATAGCCCCCGGCTGATCCCCTGCGGGGGCAAAAGGCTGATAGAGCTGATAGGGAGAGTCTGGAAAGCTGACAAACTTTGCTGGATCCAGGTCATGGCCAGCCTCACCCAAGGGGTCGGCAACCGGCTTTTTCGGCGCTTCTATTACTTCATTTTTGGGTAACTTAGGGGGCATCTCGGCTATCATTTCATCTGTGAGATTCTTCACAGCGAATTTTGTACAAACAATGATTTTGCCGTTTTTATTTAGAAATAGTTGATTCTGACTTCAAAAACAGACAATTAAGCTCAATCGAACGCCCATTACTGATAAAACCATCCCTCAACCACCATTTTCGACCTCAAATGACCCTGTTCGCCTCAGTTCAATTAGCCCCTAAAGATCCTATTTTTGGCCTCACAGAAGCCTATGTTGCTGATCAGCGTCCTGACAAAGTGAACCTCGGTGTAGGCGTTTATTACACCGACGAGGGCAAGGTACCCCTTTTGAAAGCGGTGATCAAAGCAGAAGAGGCGATTGTGGCTAAACATTCACCACGTAGCTACATTCCTATTGAAGGTCCAAATCCCTATAACAGCGCAGTACAAAATCTATTGTTTGGTGCGGACTCTGCTCTGATTCAAGATGGTCGCGTTGTGACTGCAGAGTGCTTAG
>CALQED020000009.1 GCA_943329505.2 Polynucleobacter meluiroseus
ATCCTCAACCTGAAAGACAAAGGTTTGCGCAGTGTAGTGATGCTGACTTTGGGTTACAGAAAAGAAGATGAAGACTGGTTAGTCAAGCTGAAGAAAGTAAGACGTCCCAAGGAGAAGTTTATTAGCTGGATCAACTAAATCGATTAACTGTAAAAACAAAAGCCAATCCTAGGATTGGCTTTTTTCATACCTCAGCTAGGAAGTTGTGCAGCTTGACTGCAATTGTTCGTAGCAGGTTTTCCAGCCAATCGATCTTTGATCCAAGTTAAATAAAAGGGTTTAGAAGATCCTGGTGTTGTGAAATGGGTCTGATCTCCTGGCAATTGGACTCTGTCAACATTACCACCTAATTGACACATTTGCTGTTGATAGAGCTTACCCATGATTGGCGGATTAGTAACATCTTTATTCCCCCAATAAATCACTACTGGCGCAATTGGCTTGACGGGATTTACGCTACCCTTAACCATTGCCTTAGTCCACTCTAGAGCATTGCTAGGTTGATCTTTCAATAGTGATTTGTACTGGTTACGATAGTTGTAGTTGAGCGTATCTGCTACAGCATGCATACACTTATTCCGAATCACCTCATCGAGAACTTTAGCACCCTCATTGGTAAAGATATCCGTTAGCTTAAGATTTGGATTGCCAGCCTTAACTCCCCACATACTCATTGCCATATGTGAAAAATTAAATACATTGTCAGAGAACATCTTCATTAATCCATCTAAGGACTTTTGCGCACTCGCTTGATCAGTTGTCGCATTAGGAATCATGATGGCAATATCATCCGGGGCCAAAGCTACGGCACCGATGATCTGAATACCATCAGCAATAGTTCCTTTTCTTTCAACATAATCGGGCATACTCGCTGCAGCAATAACGGCGCCACCACCTTGTGACCAGCCATAGATAATCGTTTTTTTGCTAGCGCCAACTTCTTTCATAGAGCTTGCAGCTCTCGCCGAATCGATCACATCCATAGCATTAGTTGCCGCTAAAGCATATTGATGTTCGCCGCCGCCGCCTTGACCTTGATAATCTGTTGCAACAAGGACATATCCTTCTTTAATAAACTCTTCAATACTGGGGATTCCATAATCTGTCCAAGAATTTCCACCCACCAAAAAGTATTCATTTAGCGGAACTACAGGATTGAGCACTTGTGAGGGACCGCAGTTCTGCGCAGCACCAGTTGTCCCATGCGCCCAAGCCATAATGGGCCTGCCCTCTTTCGGCGGGGCTCCTAGCGGGGAAACAACTAATCCCGTCACAATCGTCTTACGACCACCAACATCAGATGAAATATAAGCAATTTTCCAAGCTTGTGCACCCTTTACTGATGTGGTGATTTTTTCTTGTTTAATAATTTGACCCAACTTACCACTCGGAGTCATTTTTGTGAGTGGCTCATAGAATGGGCCAACCGGGGGATCGGCTTGAGCAATGAATGGACTGAGCCCAGCAAAAATAATGATTGAAAAAAATGTATTGAACGTTTTACTCATGATGATCAATAGTCAATTGCAATTTATTCAAGCTTAATATTATTGTCTTTAATGAACTTTTGCCAAAATACAAGATCACTTAAAAATACTTTCTTAAATTTCTCTGGATCTAGAGCTGTTACTTCCAAGCCCTCATCATTCAATCTTATTTTTAACTCGGGGCTTCCCAAAGCACGGCTAATTGACTGATAGAGCTTATCAACCACTGGCTTTGGTGTATTGGGTGGCGCAAAAAAACCGAACCAACTTAATAACTCATAGCCAGGAAGCGCTTCGCTAATGCTGGGGACTGTTGGTAAGGCTGCATTACGTGTCGTACTTGAAACACCGAGAGGGATCAGCGCTTTGTTTTTTATTTGCTGCATAAACGATGGTACGGTACCAAACGATAAATCAATCTGGCCACCAATTAAATCGGTAGCAGAGCTTCCGCTACCCTTGTAATTAATCATCGTGAACTCTATGCCACTGGATTTCTCAAATAAAACTGCTGCTAAATGAGGTAATTGACCTACCCCAGAATTTCCAACGCTGACCTTGTTTGGATTGGCCTTGGCATAAGCAATCAGTTCATTTAAATTTTTAAAAGGCGTTTTGGTGCTCGATACTAAAAGTAAAGGTGAGCTTACTAGTTGCGTTACCGGAGTAATTTTGGCAGTGTCATAAGGCAACTTAAATAACCAAGGATTCACTGTAATAGCCCGATTGGTCATCAAAATCGTATACCCATCTGGCGCAGCTTTAACCATTGCTTCTGTACCAATAATGCTTGAGGCACCCGGCTTATTTTCAACCAGTACAGAAACACCTAGATCTGCAGCCATTTTCTCTGCAAGTAAGCGAGTAATGACATCAGACCCTCCGCCAGGGGAGAAAGGAACAATAATTTTAATTGGCTTAGAAGGAAATTCTGACGCGGATAAATTGACTGCCGCGAATAATACAAATATTCCTAATATGAACTGACGAAGGTAATGTCGATTGATCATCCTGTATGCCCAGTAAACTCAGTTGGTAAAAACTTCAATGTCTTAATAGTAAAACCAATAACACTGCCAATCTATCAATTGCCTACCGATTCTTTTTTGCTGCTGCAAGATCGGTAATGACGTCAAATGCCCTTTTCATGGCGCCCACATCTGCGATACCTTTACCAACAATATCATATGCAGTTCCATGGGATGGCGTGGTATATAAAGTTTTCAGACCGCCTGTTAAGGTTACCCCTTCAGAAAAGCCTAATAGCTTGGTCGCAATCTGACCTTGATCGTGATACATGATCACAACCGCATCAAAATCACCCGCACGCGCCTTCAAGAACACAGTATCTGATGGAAATGGACCTTCGCAAGGAAGATTTTCTGCGCGTAGACGATCTAATGTAGGCCTAATAATTTCAATCTCTTCAGTGCCAAATAAACCGCCTTCACCATTGTGTGGATTTAATGCGGCCACCCCAATTCGTGGTTCGGTCTTTCCTAAACCACGCATCATTTCATGGGCTAAGCGCAGCGCCCCTTCGATCCTTTCAGGAATAACCAAGTCAACTGCTTGTCGAAGGCTCACATGAGAAGTGACGCGAAATGTGCAAAATAATTTAATGAGATTTACTTCGCCGTAATAACCTTCATGATCATTCCATTTAGCAAACATTTCATGCTCATCTCGATACTTCCATCCGCCCTTGTTTAATGCTCCTTTATTTAAGGGCGCAAAACAAACACCATCAAGCTTTCCAGCATGAGCCATATCCGTCATTACCTTGAGTGTTTCTCCCACTAGACGTCCAGACTCAATCGAGGTTTGGCCGCGAGGAATGTCTGCCGGATTGACATTCTTTAAGTCAATCATCTGTATGCCTGGTTTTGACCAATCAGCAGCATCAGCACTCTCCACGATATTGACGGCAAATTGAGCCTTGGAGTCCGCCATACCAAGCTCTAAGACTCTACGATCCCCCACCACCAATACTTTGGCTTTTTCATGCGTCAATGGATCAGAAAGTAACTTAACTGCTACCTCTGGTCCAATACCCGTAACATCCCCCAACATGAGGCCAATAATTGGTTTTTGATTCATGCAACTCCCTTTCGGAGAAATATGGTGTTAAGCATCTAGTTTAAAGGTAGAAAAGGCTACGCTCCATCGACCTCAATGCCACGATCTTTCACCAATTTTTTCCATTTAGCAGCATCTTTGTCTATAAAGGCTGTAAATTGCTGTGGCGTCATCGGCATCACTGTTAATGTTTCAGATTCAAATTTAGCCACGACTTGGGGATCTTTGAGAATGCGATTCATTTGCGCATTTAGCGTATTGACAATATCAGCAGGTATTCCCGCAGGCCCAGAAATACCATACCACTGCAAGCTAGAAAATTCAGGCATGCCAATCTCTGTAAAGGTTGGTACTGTAGAAATTTGAGGCATACGTGCCTGAGAACTCACCGCTAATGCTTTGAGACGTTTAGCTTTAATAAACTGAAGGGCTGCAATGAGTCCTGGAAAAGCCATATCTGTTCTACCTGCCATGACATCAACCATCGCAGGACCAATGCCTCGGTAGGGCACATGTAAGAACGGAATACCTGTGGCTACACTCAACTGCTCTACCAATAGATGGGAAGACGTTCCTGGTCCAGCTGAACCATAGGTTGCAGGCTTATTGCGCTTCTTCAATTCAGCTAGTAATGCATCCATCGAATTCGCCTGACTGAGATCTGGACCCACCACTAAGACATTAGGTGATCCACCCACCATACCAATATGCGAAAAATCTTTCATGTTGTCATATGGAAGATTGCGAATAGCAGGATTGGTGCCATGAGTACTGATATTGACAATCATGAAGGTCTGACCATCAGGTGCTGCGCGTGCTGTTGTTAAGCTCGCAATGGTGCCGCCGCCACCGCCAATATTTTCAGCAATAAAAGGAGTGCCCGTAGCCTGAGATAACTTATCAGCCATGGTTCTGGCAATCAGATCGAGGCCGCCACCAGGTTGAGCGGGAATAATAATTCGCACCGGCTTTCCGGTTGGCCATGCATCTTTTGCCTGCAAACTATTACGCCCCACCATCACCAGCCCAATACCCCCAATGCCCAACTGCAGTAAGTTTCTGCGAGCTTTAGACATATGCGTCATTTTGATCTCCAGTAGGATGATGAAGGAATTAGGCTAACACTTTTCCATGAACTCCAGCACTGAGTGTTTTTGCTTCCCAGCGCTCCATTGGAACTACCTCTGCTACTGGACCACCTGGTGAACGAAACTTCACAGGCAAATGACCTGGCTCAGTCAAAATCTCGCCGCCATTTGCTTTAATCTCTTTAATAAAGGCATCTAAATCCTCTACTTCCATCCCAATATGGTGAATACAGGGAGCCGGTCCAGCAAAATCTGCTTCATCAGCATTAGCAGTTTCATAATGAATCAGCGTTAAATCCATATAACCATCTGTCATGTGACAGGAAATATGATCACCATGCTTGCCTTTGCGTAAGACAGTATTGACATGCTTGTAGCCAAACACAGTCTCATGAAACTTTCGAGATTCATCAATATTCAAGACGCGCATTGCAATGTGTTTAATCAAATTTGGCATGACTTCATCCTTTGGAGGTTTGGTTGTTGTGAGACATTCATATTAATCATATATATGATTAATATGAATGTCAAGAATCCACAAAAACTCCAGTAAACTGGCTTACCCCCGCCCAAAGGATTGTTTTACATGAATAAGCGTAGCGGCATAGACCAGCCTCTCTATAACTCTGTCAGAAGTCATATTCTAGAAAAGCTCAAAAATGGGGTATGGCAGCCAGGTGCAAAAATCCCAACCGAGCCTGAGTTGGCGAAATTATTTTCTGTGAGCGTGGGCACAGTCAGAAAAGCGGTAGAAGACCTTGTTTCAGAAAAGGTTCTCATTAGACGTGCTCGCATAGGGACTACAGTTGCGACGCATGAGCAACACAATCAATTTAGCACCTTCTTTAACTTTTTGAGTCGCTCAAGCAGCGAGATGCATGTTGTACCAAAACTGCTTTCCTTTCAGAAAGTGCTAGCTAATAATGAATTGGCCAATATTCTTGAAGTGCCTGAAGGTGATGCGCTGATTTCGATCGATAACCTCAGGCTCCTGAATGGTAAGCCCGTGATGTATGACCGTATTTGGCTACCGCAAAAGAAGTTTTCAAAACTCACTAAAAAAAGTTTTGAAAATAGAGATGGTTCTATCTACTCCTTATATCAATCCGAATTCATGATGACAATCGTCAGAATTCATGAGCAGATTGAGGCAATCAACGCGCCTGAATTTATCATGAAGGAATTGAATCTCAAAAAGTCTGATCCCGTTCTCAAAATTACTCGATATGCCTATACGTATGGAGATGAAGTAGTTGAATATCGCAATCGCTATGTCAATACCACTCTGAGCCTATACCAAAATGAAATTGGGCTGAGAGAATAATTTCTCCCAGCCCAATCATCAAACTCTTGATCTAATTACTTGGAAATCTAATTCACGGTCATTTTGGACTCTTTAACCAAGATGGCAGATGCATCCATTTCTGTTTTAACCATCTGATCAAATTTTTGAGGGCTCATCAAGATAGGTTCAGCACCTAGTTTATTTAACTGAGCAACGACTTGTGGGTCTTTCATTACCTTGATGATGCTGGCATTCATCTGATCAATAATTTTTCTTGGGGTTTTAGATGGTGCAAACATGCCTACCCAAAATATGTAAGCAGAATTTGGCACACCTGCCTCAATCGTAGTGGGAACATTGGGAAGCACAGGCGATCTCTTATCGGTTCCAACAGCCAAAGCTTGTAATTTACCGTCTTTAATTAATGGCAGCGCAGAAACTACTGGTGAGAAAAACCAATCCACTCTGCCTGCAATAGTGTCCGTAATGGCATCAGGCGTTCCTTTATAGGGAATATGATTTGCATTGATTTTTGCAGCGAGTTTAAATTTTTCTGCATTCATATGGGTGGCCGAGCCATTACCAGCAGAGGCATAGTTTTTCATCCCAGGAGCAGCTTGCGCTTTCGTGATCAGATCCTTCACTGACGTATAACCTGAATCTGGTGAGGTCACCATGACATTAGGTAATTCTGCCAAGGTAGTCACCCCCGCAAAGTCTTTTAATGTGTCGTACGGAAGATTGCTATATAGCGCTGGGTTCACTACATGGCCTGATGATTGGATGAGAAACGTATAGCCATTTGGCTCAGCCTTAGCAACCAGCGCAGCACCAATCGTTCCCCCAGCGCCTGGTTTATTTTCAACAAATATAGAGGTTTCCAGGGCGTCTGCTAAGCGATTAGCTAATAGTCGTGCAATCACATCCGTTCCGCTTCCAGGTGTGAACGGCACAATGAATTTAATTGTTTGGGCTTTGGGCCACGCAACCTGGGCAAAGGCCGAACCAGAGCCCAATATGGATACCGCCAAAACAATCGTTAGATATCGAATAAAAGTAGTGTGTTTTAGTCTCATGATTAATCTTTTTATATAAAGTTAAAAGTGGGTTTAGGGAGAGGCCATCACCAAAACTACTTTGGCCACTTGATTGCTCAGATTCTTTAATTGCCTTTTTTCACCTATCAAGAAAACGCATGAATCCTGGGGGCCTAGAACAGCTTCTGATTTTTGGCCATCAACGGATTCACAAAAAACAGTGATCTCACCCTCAACAACGAAGTAGATCTTTTCTACAGTTGATCCATCTAAGCCGGTTTGACCTCCGGGCTCAAATACACTCATACCCATCCACATCTGCTGGCAAGGGCTAGCCTCTTTACCTTGCAAACGCAAACAAGTCATATTGTCATGATTGGGGGCTTGATAGGTTTTAGCCTGATTCATTCGCGTGATATGCATCAACTCTCCCAAAAAGTATTTAGAAAACTATAACTTAAATACCACTCTATTTTGCGTACCGCCTAAAACAAGCTGATAAGCCTCAAACGCGCGCTCAAGATCAAACACCTGATCGACTCTAAAGGGCTTTAATTTGCCAGATTCAAATCCAGGGCGCAATAAATTCAGCAAGCGGGTGGACTCAATACAATCTAATGCTAGGGTATCGATGCCAACAAAAGTATGCATACCCCGATAGAAAGTAAAAATATCAAATGGCACAGCTCGATCCTGTGTTGCAATGAAAATTTGGGTTCCGCCTTTGGCTAGTGACTTATTGGCGGCCTCAAAATAGGCACTACCAACAGTGTTGTAAATTATATCTGCGCCTTTTCCATTACTCAGTTCCAGAATTTTTTCAGCCAGCTCTTGTGGTGCTAACTGTTTTGCATTCACGACCTGCACTGGAACGCTAGAAAAAGTTTCATATTTTTCTGAGCGCTGTACGGCAATTACATTTGCGCCATTCATAGCAGCGATTTGTACTGCAGCTTGCCCAACCTTGCCGTTGGCGCCCATCACGGCTACTGTTTGTCCTAGTTTTGGCAAACCACTTCGACGAAAACCTTCATAAGCAGTAACAAACGGCACTCCTACTGAACCCGCCTCTTCAAAATTCAAGTTGATTGGTTTTTCATGTAAAGCCAATACTGGCAATGCCAACCATCCAGCATGAGAGCCATCCCGAGTAATCCCAACATCGCCACCTGAACCCCATACTTCTTTTCCTATCCATTCAGCGGGACCAGCCACCACGACCCCAGAAAAATCCCGTCCAGGAATACGAGGGAAAACAGCTTTGGGCATGATGCCCAGTGCAGCCTTGACATCACTAGGATTCACACCCGCACTATACACCTGTATTAGGGCTTCACCGCTTTTCAATATTGGTGGTGACTGAATTTCAATAGAGGGCGCTAAGTCATCAATCGAAGATACTTTGTTCTTTAGGCGCATAGCGCGCAAATCTGGTTGACTCACTGTCATGATATTTTCTGAGTAGTATTTAAGTTGTCCCGCTACTACAGGTGACGACCGCCATCAATCACAATCTGTGTTCCTGTTGAAAAACGCAACCGGGTTGCGCAGGCTTCAATAGCCGAAGCGACATCATCAGGAATACCAATGCGTTTCAATGGAGTCGTTGCAGCAGTTTTTTCATTGAAGTCTTCTGCGCGTCCAGGCACAAAGGCAGAATCAACCACGCCGGGCGAAACACATAAAACGCGTATCTGGGGTGCCAAAACTTTAGCCAAAGACTGACTCACAATATCAAGGCTAGCTTTTGCTGCAACATATGCGAGATTGCTACCAACTCCAGTAAATCCAGCAATAGATGAAACATTCACAACCAATCCATCGCCACTTGCCTTTAGTAAGGCTTGAAATGCCCTAATCGAAGCAAACACACCACGAAAATTGGCTTTTAAAATCTCATCGATCAGATCATCTGTTAGCGCATCTAAATTGGCAGCTGGCACGGGTTTTGTAAACCCAGCAGAATTAACCAAGATATCGCATCTACCTAAACGCGTTTCTACCTCTTTTGCCGCTGCAATTAAAGTTGCAGAATCCGTAATCGAGGCATTTAAACAAAAATGTTTCCCTCCAGGCAATTGCTTGATCTGATCAACCCCTTTTTCAAGGGAGTGCCGTCCAATCAAAACACAAGTGGCACCTAATTTAGCTAATCGCTGCGCTGTGGCAAATCCAACAGCACCATTACCGCCAATAATTACTGCAACTTTGCCGTTTAATTCATCTACTGACTGAAAAGAACTCATAACACTCCTAAGGAATAGGTGGGGCTGGAAAAACCATTTCACCAGCCTGCAAAACAAATGAATGGCTAAGTTTACAGACACCAGTGACATCATCCGTCACGTACTCACCAACTAATTGCTGAGATACACCAAAGACTGGGTCACTTTCCAGGTTTTCATCTGTTGAATCAAACACCTGTGTAATTAAAACTTTATAACCCGGTTTCGAAATCATGAAATGAATATGAGCAGGACGATTAGGATGACGCTTTTGCGCACGTAGCAGGTCGCCACAAGGGCCATTTGTTGGCACCGGATATCCTGAAGGCCGAACGGTTGTAAAGAAAAATTCTCCATTCTCATTCGTCTCAAATCTACCCCGTAGATTCATATCAGCCTGATGCTCGTCCTGATTCTCATAGAAGCCTACTGGTGAGGATTGCCACACATCAACGATAGCTGAAGGAATAGGCTTTTTAGACTCATCCAAAATTCTTCCTCGAACCTCCATTGCCTGGCCACCCAAGTCGCTCCTTGAAATATTTTCTCCCCAAGAACATAAGGGAGCATTTTTACGCCAAAAGGGTCCAAGCAAGGCGGCATAGGAACCGCCATCTAAATCTAGATTATTAATCGTTGATACCAGTGAAGAGACTCCTAAAATATCAGCAGCTAGTACGACTTCATTGGTATTTTTCCCAGTGGCTTGCCCGATACCTACAATAAATTGGAGCGCTTTTTCAAACTCTAATTCAGTGAGTTGATTCTCTAAGACAAACTGATGCAAATGCTGAGTGAGCGAGCACACTAAGGTTTTGAGCCGCTGATCCTCAGTGTCTTGCATTGCTGCAAGCGTGATATTCAAGATAGATTCGGGACTAGTGATGAGCGTCATATTTAAATCCTAGTGATTTCTTGTGTCTACCTTGAGTCAGGGGTGATTCATCTATACAGAAAGTGATTGCTAATCCGGTTTGATATTACCGCTTTTAATGACTTTCGCCCACTTCTCAATATCGACTTTAATTTTTTGAGACACTTGTTCCGGAGTGCTGCTATATGTCAGATAACCCATGCTGATCAATTTATTCCGTAGCTCTGAATTTTCGAGCGCTTTCGTAATTTCTCTATTAAGCTTCTGAACAATCGCGGGCGGGGTTCCTGCTGGCGCCATAATGAAACTCAAGGTATCCCCCTCAAAATCCGTGACCCCCGCTTCATTTAAGGTTGGCACGTCTGGGAGCGAGCTTGAACGAGTGCTACTGGTTAAGGCTAATGCCCTAAGAGCGCCCGCCTTTACTTGGGGCGTTGCCGGAGGAATAGCTGATAAACCAATAGGCACTTGATTAGCGAGTACCGCTTGCAATGCTGGGCCACCGCCTTTATATGGGATATGAGCCATATCCAAATGCATCCTCAGCTTTAATAATTCAGCACTAAGATGGGGTCCAGTACCCCCACCCGGAGATGCGTAATCATATTTACCAGGATTCGCCTTCACAATCGCAAAAAATTCTTTAATGTCTTTTGCTGGAAAGCTCGGGTGCACAACAATCACATTAGGAGAGCTGACTGGTAAGGCAACAGGGGTAAAGTCTTTAACGGGATCAAACCCAGGGTCAGCATAGAGCGAGGGATTAATAACAAAGGTGCTACTCACTAATAACAGGGTGTAGCCATCCGGCGCAGATTTTGCAACTTGCTGTATGCCAATCTTAGAGCCAGCTCCAGGCTTATTCTCAATAATGATTGGCTTGCCAAGATTTTCACTCAGTTGCTGCATGAGTGACCTGCCAAAAATATCAGAGGGTCCTCCTGGCGAGGATGGAATCACTACCTTGATCGGTCGATTGGGATAATCCTGCGCATGAACGATCGAGCCAAGGCCCAATAGTAGGATCAGCAAACTCAGGCGCATGAAACTAAGCTTTTGGGAATGTTCAAATAAAGGGCTCATCACAATTCGCTGTAATATTTCCGATTTTTACAAGTCTGATTTATTTTTTATTTGCTGTAATAGTAATCAAGCTATGCAATTTTTGTAAATACCGCTGTGCAGCATCTATATCAATTTATCAAGCCCATCCATAAAAAATGGGTTCAAGAGCAGTCTACGATTTCTATAATTAAACAAATGTTTAAATTAGTATACTGTAAATTCATCTATATAAAAACATCGTTTTGGAGACCCGCTGATGAGTACTAAGCAAATGAATTCTGGTGCCACTGGTGCTGCACACTCAGAATCTTCCTCATTCAATACAGAGTCTAATACGCAATTTGAAACCGGTAAAGATGCAACCAGATTGCTCGCCCAATATGCACTCAATACCCAATACGAAGATCTACCAGAAAATATTCAAAGAGAAGCATCTAGAGCATTTGTAAACTTTGTGGGCGTTACTGTTGGAAGTTGTCAGCATGAAGCCGTCAATATCTCCATTAATAGCCTCAGGCCAATCTCGCAATCTAGCCAAGCAACCATATTAGGTCGCAAAGAACGTTTTGATCCACTCAACGCTGCGTTCATTAATGGAGTCAGTAGTCATGTCTTTGATTTTGATGATACGCACCTAGTTACCAATGTTCATGCTGCCGGACCAATTGCGGCGGTCTTATTGGCTTACTCAGAGTTACAGCCAGTTAGTGGCCGGGAATTTATGAATGCCTTCTATTTGGGAGTCGAATACACCATTCGCCTTTCGAATGCATTGGCGCCCAATCATGCAGATGTTGGCTGGCATGTCTCTGGCACTCACCCAACAATAGGTGCAGCAGCAGCGGTTGGCAGATTGATGCGCCTTAGCGAACAGCAAATGATTTGGGCCCTTGGTCTTGCTGCTTCACAACCAGTAGGATTTCGGGATTCTTTTGGATCCATGAATAAAAGTTTTAATCCTGGTCGCGCAGCAGAAAATGGTCTCTTCTCAGCCCTACTGGCTCAGAATAATTTTACAAGCTCAAACCAAATGATTGAGTCTCGTATTGGTTGGGCAAACTCCATGAGTACCAAGCAGGACTACAAAGAAATGCTGGGAGATCTCGGCTCTCGCTTTGAGATCGCCAAAGATACTTATAAACCTTATGCCTGCGGCATCGTGATTCATCCTGCAATTGACGGAGCCATCCAACTAAGAGATGAATTCAATCTGCAGCCTGAGCAAATTAAGTCAATTCATATCAAAGCTAACCCCTATCAATTAGAGCTGTGCGGTAAAAAAACGCCTCAAACTGGACTTGAAGGAAAATTTAGCGTTTATCACTCAGTTGCGATCGCCCTTATCGATGGTCGTGCTGGTGAGAAGCAGTATTCTGATGAGGCCGTTCGTCACCCTAAAACAATTTCACTACGAGAAAAAATTACTGTTGAAATTGATAAGCGGCTACATAAAAAATCTGGTGAAGTAACGATCACCTTAAATGATGGTCGAGTACTGAATAAAGTCATTGAGAGTGCTGTTGGGGGTCTTGAAAACCCAATGACAAATGAGCAGCTAGACGAAAAATTCTTAGATCTCACCACAGATATCTTACCGATGGCTAAATGTCAGGAACTTCTTGCTGATACCTGGCGCATGGCCGAACTACCTAGCGCAGGTGACTTTGCTAAATCAACGGTAGCTTAGCGCCATTAATGAACATATGCTGAATGGGTCGGCGATTTTTACACTAATACTTCAGTGATCTACGCAGCCTTTTCGTAGGCTGCCAGCTTTTCCTTGAGCTTGCGCTCCTCTTGGAATCGCTCGGTTTCGTCGCGAATAATAGCGGCAATCGCAATCGGCTGATCCTGGTCATCCAAAATCATGGTGACTGAAAAAGCAATAGATATTGATCTCCCATCTTGATGAAGTGCTGGAACGCGCAGCAAGGTGTTGCCATACTTAGTTTTACCAGTCTCCATCGTATGAAAGTAGCCCTTAGAGTGACGCTCCCTAAAACGCTCAGGTGTAATGATGCTGAGTGTTTTCCCTAAAGCTTCTTCTGGGCTATAGCCAAAAATACGTTGCGCGGATGCATTCCAAAACAAGAT
>CALQED020000010.1 GCA_943329505.2 Polynucleobacter meluiroseus
ACAATTAAAACGCCCACGCCAGGAATATCGCGGAAATGTTGTGCGTCTAACGCAGCGTCCTGCGGAAGAACCATCATGATGGCATGCATCACTGAGCCAAAAACACCGTCGAGCAAACCTAAACCCCATGCAATCACCCAAATGGTGATCGACAATGGTGTCCAAACCAAGATGCCCGCGATAAAGTATTTTTTCATGTGTTCTGCCTAGCCCGCTATTTTAGCGGTTTAGAGCTAAGGACTAATAAATGCGTAGGCTAATAATCAAAATCCCAGCCAAAAAGCCGCCAGCGAAGAGCAAAGCCCCTGCTAATAGGCGGTGAGTACGCCTTTCTTCGAGCAAAAGTGCTTTTAGAGCCTCTAGCTCGCTATTTTGGTCTTTTGTCTGATGGCGACCTTGGGCTAGAGCATCAGCAATTAAACGAGGCAATGTTGGCAGAATCTTGGCCCAGCCGGGAGCCTCTTCCTTGAGGTTATCGAGCAAGCCACGCCAACCTAGTTGTCTACTGACCCATTTCTCCAGAATGGGTTTGGCCGTTTTCCACAGATCAAGATCTGGATCGAGCTGACGCGCTAGACCCTCCACATTTAAGAGCGTCTTTTGCAATAGCGTTAGCTGCGGCTGAATTTCTACTTTAAAACGGCGAGAAGTTTGAAATAAGCGCAGTAATACGATGCCTAAAGAAATTTCTTTGAGTGGCCGATCAAAGTAAGGCTCACAAACTGAACGAACTGCGCCTTCTAATTCTTCAACGCGAGTATTAGCAGGAACCCATCCAGACTCAACATGAAGCTCAGCCACACGACGGTAATCACGATTAAAGAATGCCAAGAAGTTTAGTGCTAAATAATTTTTATCGGACTCGCTGAGCGCACCGACGATTCCAAAATCTAATGAGATAAAACGTCCAAATGTTTCTGGCTCCAAGCTAATCATGATATTTCCAGGATGCATATCTGCATGGAAAAACCCGTATTCAAACACTTGGGTAAAAAATATTTCGACGCCATCGGCAGCTAGCTTCTTAAAGTCCACGCCAGCTGCGCGCAAATCTGCTGTTCGTCCGATCGAAATGCCATTCATTTTTTCCATCACGATGACATTGGTATGACATAGATCCCAGTACATCTCTGGAATCATCAGCTTAGGAGAATCTACAAAATATCGACGCAACTGGCTTGCATTGGATGCCTCACGCATCAGATCTAATTCATCATGCAAATACGTATCAAACTCTGCAACGTTCTCGCGCGGCTTCAAGCGACGGCCATCCTCAGAGCTCTTTTCAATGACTTTAGCTAAGTCATACATCAAGGCTATATCGCCTTCAATCACCGGCAAGATACCAGGGCGCAAAACTTTAATGGCGACCCCTTTATCAGCCCATTCGGGATGCTTTTGAGTGGCACGCAAGATCCCAAAATGTACTTGAGCAACAGAGGCACTTGCTACCGGAGTGGCATCAAAGCTGATAAAGACCTCTTCGATGGGCTGACCTAAAGCCTCTTCAATTAAGCGACGTGATTCTTCGTTAGAGAATGGCGGCACTTGGTCTTGCAGCTTTGCCAACTCGTTAGCAATATCTTCTGGCAATAAATCGCGGCGCGTGGAGAGAACCTGTCCAAACTTTACGAAAATCGGGCCAAGTGCTTCAAGGGTCAAGCGAATACGTTCGCCTCTTGGCAATTGGGTGCCAGGTGAGGTCCAACAAACAACCGTTAAACAACTTCGGCTGATGCCTGGTTTTAGAACATTGCGCAATAAAGGTAATAAACCATAACGCCATGCAGTAAGGAAGATAAAACAGAGGCGGAGAATGCGACGCACGATTTATTTAGCCTTTTGCTCTATGAGCTGAATCCGTTTTTCTAAACGATCTATAGAGTCACGTAAGTCATTCAATTCCGATTTGCGAACCATAAAATCTCGTTTATTCAAAAGTACTTTTTTTTCTTCACTGACATACTCAACGATATTGTCTAGTAAATCGTTAGCGGCTGAACGCGTAGCAGTAACCAACTTTTTGCCTTGTCTGACAGCAAAGTTTGCAGGGGCATCGCCAACAACGCGCGCCAAGTCCTCTTCATACTCCCAGCGCAACTGGCCCGCCAAACGTCCAATCAATTGAGCTAAATCTGCATCACCGATAATTTTGACAGCTTTAAATGCCTGCTCCTTTAAATTACCGGGACTGGCTGCTAAATCACTCATAGCTTTTGTAGAGACTTCTAGAGTAAGTGAAGGGCTCTCTAACTCTTTTAAAGCTTCTAGATACCCAGAAGAATTGATCTCAAAGCACAAGCGGCCAAAAGGAAGTTGTATCAGGACAGTCTTCCCAGTATGTTTTGCTAGCTCAGCGCACGCCCATGGCTCTCGCCCCAAGACATGGTTAATTCCCCGGCAAGCAGCGCTGGCGGCAATCGAATGGGTTGAGGATGATAGTGTGTTCATAAGTGTAAAAAACCCGCACTAGTGCGGGTTTTTCTCCGAAAGTACCTAAAGCTTAAACCAACTGTGAGATACCTGCTAGCACCCAGCCTCCAGGGCCTTCGACTGGCTTGCTGAGGTTCCAGATTTCCGAGAAATCGCTGGCTGGCGCCCCTTGCTGCTCACGGATCATGCCCCTGAACTGAACGCTACAGAAATAATGGCCCTCCGCAGTTTCAATGCCTAAAAGCTGAGCATTAATCGTCACTACATCAGTTTGATTCGCGCTATCAACGCGCCCAGCCAAGTCCTGTTGAATAGTGGCAAACATCTCAGGCGTGGTGTATTCGCGTAATGCAATCAGGTCTCCCTGATCCCAAGCTTTTTGTAAGGTTCCAAAAAACTGCTTGGCATTCTCTAAAAAACTACGCTCATCGAAACCTGAAGGTAAGGTTGATTTAAATGTCTCTGACTCCGCACTGAGTCCAGAAAATGCCTGCGCCGCAGGAACAAAGCCCGATCCTTGTCTTGGGTTCTGCTCCACTTGAGCACGCTGCATACCATTAACAGGCACATTCGGATTCTGACCAGCACCTGACATTGCTGGCAATAATCTGCGAATGAGAAACATGATCACAAAACCAGCCAACATTGCGATCAGTAATCCTGTAATCAATGAAGAAGCGCCCTCACCCAAACCAAAGTGAGACAAGAGATAGCCGATACCTAAACCGGCAGCTAAACCACCCAAGAGTCCACCCATACCGCCAAAACGACTAGGCGCAGCTGCTTGAGGTGCTGTCGCTGGTGCCGCAGGCTGTGCTTGCTGAGCTGGCTTTTGTGCAGGAGTAGCCTGCTTTTGAATTGGCGCACTTGGAGCTCTACCAATGCTTTTGCCGTTGCCTAGGCGCGCAGCCTCAACATGGCCCATTGTTGCAAATATCAAAGTAAAACTTAACAATACTGCCTTGAAAAAATGTTGATTCATTTCTTTTGCCCCTTTTTATAACTTCTTCACTGCTTGAATTTCTAATAGCTTAAAAACTATACAACTATCAGTATTTAATACCAATATGTAGGGCGACGATACCCCCAGTCATTCTATGGGTTTGGACCTCGTCAAAACCCACTCCCAGCATCATTTCTTTAAGGGTATCGGCATCTGGGTGCATTCGAATCGATTCTGCCAGGTAGCGATAGCTTTTTGAATCTTGGGCAATTTTTTCACCCAACCACGGTAATACTTTGAATGAATAGGCGTCATAAACAGGCTGCAAGAAGGCATCAGGCTTTGAAAATTCCAAGACCAATACCCGTCCACCCGGCTTGATAACGCGGCACATTTCGCTAAGCGCAACATCCTTGTGAGTCATGTTACGCAAACCGAAAGCAACGGTTACAACATCAAAATGGTTGCCAGGAAATGGAATCTTTTCTGCATCAAATTGCACGCAAGGTAAAGCCATGCCCTGATCTAGCAAGCGATCTCGACCGACTCCTAACATGGAAGCATTGATATCACTGAGCCAAACTTGAGCGTCAGGATTAGAGCCCCAATCGGTCGCTTTTGCAAAAGCAGCAGCAAGATCTCCGGTGCCGCCAGCAATATCCAGCACTTTTTGTCCGGGGCGCACGTTTGCCCTGGCAATCGTTATTTTTTTCCAAACACGATGTAAACCAAAAGACATTAAGTCATTCATCACATCATATTTACTGGCTACAGAATGAAATACCTCGGCAACCCTAGCAGCCTTTTCGGCTTCGTCTACGCTTTGATAACCAAAATGCGTTTTATTCATTAGTGACCCCCGCAAGACTGACCGTGAGAGTGTCCTGCTGGCAGCATTGGTGCATCCCGATCAAGACCGGCGGCAGTCAATTTATCCAAATGCTCCTGCCAGATTTGATCTTGGTTTTGGCACAAGAAATATAAGTAATCCCAAGAATACAAACCAGAATCATGCCCATCAGAAAAAGTTGGTTTTAGCGCGTAATGGCCAACAGGCTCGAGGCTTGCAATCAATACTTCCCGCTTACCCGTTTGCAAGGTCTCTTGACCAGGTCCGTGACCTTGTACCTCAGCTGATGGAGAAAGCACCCTTAATAATTCAAAAGGCAGGTGATACTTAGAGCCGTTCTCATAGGCAAGTTCTAAAACCTTGGACTGCTGGTGCACAACAACATTGCTTGGAATCATTAAACCAACACCCTTTCAATACCACCCTGATTGGCTTTAGCAACATACTCTTGCATCCAATTTTCACCCAGTAATTTTTGAGCCATCTCTACTACGATGTAATCGGCAGTGGTATCACTATCCGCATCAAAGCGAGTTAAGCCTTGTAAGCAAGATGGGCAACTCGTTAATACTTTGACATCACCAGTAAAGTCACCCTTGCGTAAATCATTGGCGCCTTTTTCCATTTCAATTTGCTTGCGGAAACGAACTTGAGTAGAAATATCAGGGCGTGTAACCGCTAAGGTTCCAGACTCGCCACAGCAACGATCATTCTTGGTAATGGCTTTACCATCTTCCAATTGAATCAATTCGTTGACTGTTTTTAAAGGGTCTTGCAACTTCATTGGGGAGTGACAAGGATCGTGATACATATACTTCACGCCCGTGACCCCAGAAAGCTTCACGCCCTTCTCTGCTAAAAACTCATGGATATCGATAATTCGGCAGCCCGGGAAGATTTGTTCAAACTGATAGCCAGCTAACTGGTCATAACAAGTGCCGCAAGATACAACTACAGTCTTGATGTCTAGGTAGTTCAGGGTATTGGCAACGCGGTGAAATAACACTCGGTTGTCTGTAATCATCTTCTCAGCTTTATCAAAGTCACCATTACCGCGCTGTGGATAGCCACAGCATAAATAGCCCGGGGGCAGTACGGTTTGTACGCCGACATTCCATAACATCGCTTGAGTAGCTAAGCCAACTTGAGAGAACAAACGCTCAGAACCGCAACCCGGAAAATAGAAGACCGCCTCGGTATCAGCAGAAGTTGTCTTAGGATCACGAATGATAGGCACATAATTTGCGTCTTCAATATCTAATAAAGCGCGCGCAGTTTTTTTAGGTAAATTACCAGGCATTTTCTTATTAACAAAGAAAATGACTTGCTCTTTCATGCTCGGCTTACCAACGGTTGCAGGTGGATGAGCAGTTTGTTGCTTGGCAAACTTACGCAGTACATCATTCCCTAAACGCTGCAACTTATAACCCCAGCCAATCATTGCTGTACGAACTAAATTAATCGTCTCAGGACTAGTAGCGTTTAAGAAGAGCATGGATGCTGCGGTGCCTGGATTAAAACGCTGCTGACCCATCTTACGCAATAAATTGCGCATATTCATAGTCACGTCACCGAAGTCAATCTTGACCGGGCAAGGCGTTAAGCACTTGTGACAAACGGTGCAATGTGCTGCAACGTCATCAAACATTTCCCAATGGCGAATAGAAACGCCGCGACGAGTTTGTTCCTCATACAAAAAGGCTTCAATTAATAATGAAGTCGCCAAAATTTTGTCACGTGGGCTATACAACAAATTGGCACGTGGTACATGGGTTGCGCAAACTGGCTTGCACTTACCGCAACGCAAACAATCTTTGATGCTGTCAGCAATGGCACCGATATCACTTTGCTGCATGATGATCGACTCATGACCCATCAAACCAAAACTGGGTGTGTAAGCCATACTCAGGTCGGCATGCGGCATCAATTTGCCTTTATTAAAGCGGCCTTCTGGATCAACACGATTTTTATAGCTACGGAAATCTTTTAACTCGGCTTCAGTTAAATACTCCAACTTAGTGATGCCAATACCATGCTCACCAGAGATCACGCCATCTAAAGAGCGCGCCAATTTCATGATGCGATCTACTGCGCGATGTGCGTCTTGTAACATCTCATAGTCATCAGAGTTCACTGGAATGTTGGTATGTACGTTACCGTCACCAGCATGCATATGCAATGCAATGAAGACACGCTTACGCAGAATTTTCTGATGAATTGCCTCTAACTCAGTAAGTATCGGTTCAAATGCAAGACCGCCAAAGATAATGCGCAACTCAGAGCGGATTTCTTCTTTCCACGAAGCGCGCAAACTGTAGTTTTGCAGTTGTGGGAAATAGGTATCCATCTGCATCAGCCAATCAGCCCAACGTACGCGTACGCTTGCAATTAACTCAAGCGCCTGCTGAACTCGATCCCCCAAGATTTCTGCTGTAGGGATCTCATAGCCTTCATCGCCTTTTCCTAATGGCAACGCGCTCTTTCTCAAAAATGCCTCAAGACCATCAAGCACTTGTAACTTGTTCTTAAGGGATAACTCAATATTGATACGATCAATGCCATCGGTGTACTCACCCATACGTGGCAAAGGAATCACGACGTCTTCATTAATTTTAAATGCATTGGTATGACGTGCAATTGCTGCTGTACGAGCACGGTCTAGCCAGAATTTCTTACGAGCCTCTGCGCTGACAGCAACAAAGCCTTCGCCCACACGTAAATTAGCCATGCGCACTACTTCACTAGTAGCGGCTGCTACCGCCTCTTCATTATCGCCAGCAATATCCCCAACTAAGACCATCTTCGGCAGACTATTACGCTTGGATTTTGTCGAGTAACCCACTGCTCGCAAATAACGATCATCTAAATGCTCAAGACCAGCCAAAATGGGGCCGCCCTGTTTACTCAAACCGTCCAAGTAAGCTTTGATTTCAACAATACTAGGAATGGCTTCACGGGCTTGACCAAAGAATTCTAGGCAAACAGTTCGCATAAATTTTGGCATGCGATGCAATATCCACGTTGCGCTCGTAATCAAACCATCGCAACCTTCCTTTTGAATGCCAGGTAAACCGGATAGAAATTTATCCGTAACGTCTTTACCCAAACCCTCTTTACGAAAACGCTTACCCTCAACTTCTAATAATTCAGTTTTAAGAATGCGTTGGCCAGGCTCGCTATTGCCATCAGACCATGTCAGTTGAAAGCGAACGGTTGCAACATCATGAATCTTGCCAAGGTTATGCTCAAGACGTTCTACGTCCAACCAATTTCCTTGTGGATCCACCATACGCCAGCTTGCTAAGTTATCAAGAGCAGTCCCCCAGAGAACTGCTTTTTTACCACCAGCATTCATTGCAATATTGCCGCCAATACAACTTGCATCTGCGGAAGTCGGATCAACTGCAAACACTAATCCAGCATGTTCTGCAGCATCAGATACACGCCGAGTAACAACGCCGGCACCAGTAAAAATAGTAGGCACTTCATGGTCAAGGCCCGGTAAACGCTTGCTCTTAACGCCATCAATTTGCTCGAGCTTCTCGGTATTCATAACTGCAGACATGGCATACAGCGGAATCGCACCACCGGTATATCCAGTGCCACCACCACGAGGAATGATCGTGAGTCCCAATGCAACACACGCTTTCACTAAGCCGGGGATTTCAGATTCGTAATCTGGCTTAAGAACAACCAAAGGAAACTCAACCCGCCAATCTGTTGCATCCGTTACGTGTGCGGCACGCGCTACACCATCAAAACATATATTGTCTTTAGCAGTATGTCGGCCCAACTCTTTTAGCGCACGCTTACGGATTTGCTCAACTTCCTTAAAGCCATTTTGGAAATTTTCAACGGCCTGGTAAGCGGCACTGATTAAAATCTCTACTTGATCAGCAGAATCTCCACCGTTGCGCTTTTTAACTTCACCCAAGCGATGCCACAAAGCATCGATCAATTGCTGACGGCGCTTGGGACTATCTAGTAAATCGTCCTGCAAGAAAGGGTTGCGTTGTACAACCCAAATATCCCCCAGAATTTCGAAGAGCATCCGGGCAGAACGACCAGTACGGCGGACACCGCGCAACTCATTTAGAACACGCCAAGACTCCTCACCTAGTAGGCGAATCACAATTTCTCGATCAGAAAAGGAGGTGTAGTTGTAGGGAATTTCGCGAAGACGGGGGGAACCCGCTTCAGCATCCAACAACTGGTTTAAAGCTAATGGTGCGTTCATAGCGACATATTTGATAAATAAGCATTTTAATTGAGCGAACCTGATAGTGGCAGGAAACAGGGAAAGTTGCTCCCTAAATTGATAAACCCTTGCAAATTTAAGGGCTTAGGAGCCATCCGTGGTACGCTCATTGGATGGCAACGAACTATTTAAAGAAAATTTTATCGGCTCGCGTCTATGACGTAGCCAGAGAAACCGAGCTACAGCTCGCCCCAGAACTCACTAAACGTTTGGGCAACCAGGTTCTTCTCAAAAGGGAAGATAACCAGCCGGTTTTCTCCTTCAAACTCCGTGGTGCCTACAACAAAATGGCCCATTTACCTCTAGAAGCCTTAAAGCGCGGGGTGATTACAGCCTCAGCGGGCAACCACGCCCAAGGGGTGGCGCTTTCAGCGGCCAAAATGAAATGTAAAGCTGTCATTGTGATGCCTGTGACTACCCCTAGCGTCAAAATTGATGCAGTTAAAGCCCGCGGCGGCTCTTGGGTAGAAATTATTCTGCATGGCGAGTCTTACAGCGATGCCTTCAAGCACTCCGAACTTTTAGGCAAGAAGCGGGGCCTGACTTTTGTCCACCCATTTGATGATCCTGATGTGATTGCCGGTCAAGGCACTATTGCTCATGAAATTTTTACGCAATATGAAAAACCCATTGATGCAGTATTTGTTGCCATCGGTGGTGGCGGTCTGATTGCAGGGATTGGTGAATACATTAAAGCAGTCAGCCCAAAAACTAAAGTCATTGGCGTTCAATCATCAGACTCTGACGCCATGAATCAGTCACTGAAAGCAAATAAACGCATTGAGATGAAAGATGTTGGCCTGTTCTCTGATGGCACTGCCGTCAAATTGGTTGGTAAGGAAACTTTTCGTATCTGTAAAAAAGTGGTGGATGAAATCGTCACGGTCGATACTGATGAAATCTGTGCGGCCATTAACGATGTCTTCACCGATACCCGCAGCATCCTTGAGCCTGCTGGCGCTTTAGCAATTGCAGGCATGAAGAAGTACGTTGAAAAAAAGCGTATCAAGAAGAAAACTCTAGTAGCAGTCGCTTGCGGCGCCAATATGAATTTTAGTCGTCTGCGCTTTGTGGCAGAACGTGCAGATGTAGGTGAGTACCGTGAAGCAGTATTTGCAGTCACGATTCCTGAAGAGCGCGGCTCCTTTAAGCGCTTCTGTGAATTGCTTGGTAAACGGAATGTGACAGAATTTAACTATCGTATTGGCGATCAAAGTGAAGCACATATTTTTGTCGGTATCAGCACACAAAAAGCAGGCGATAGTGAAGCCATTGCAAAATATTTTCGTAAAGCTAAGTTTGCCACGATCGATCTCACGCATGATGAGTTAGCAAAGTCACACTTACGTCATATGGTGGGTGGTCACTCTGCGCTTGCTAAAGATGAACTGCTCTACCGCTTCGAATTCCCAGAGCGTCCAGGTGCCTTGATGAAGTTCCTAACCAGTATGGCGCCCAACTGGAACATTAGCCTGTTTCACTACCGTAACCATGGTGCTGACTATGGTCGCATCTTGATTGGTATTCAGGTTCCCAATAATGAACAGAAGAAATTTCAAAGCTTCCTAGCAACCTTGGGCTACCCACACTGGGATGAGAGCAAAAATCCTGCTTATCGTCTTTTCCTGAAATAAGACGTCGTTCATCAGATGTCATATACGCTCTCCGGAAAACTCGTCGTTGCGATTTCATCGCGCGCCTTGTTTGATTTTGAAGAAGAAAATCGCATCTTTGAATCAAGCGACGATAGCGCTTACATGAAACTTCAACTCGAGCGTCTTAGTGAGGCAGCCCAAAAAGGGGTGGCATTCCCGCTAGTGAAAAAACTACTCGCATTTAATGAAGAAGGTGAACAACGTGTTGAGGTGGTCATCCTCTCCCGTAATGATCCAGTCAGCGGTCTAAGAGTGTTCCGCTCTGCCGAACATCATGGCTTACATCTAGAGCGTGGCGTATTTACAAGAGGTCGTCCGCCCTACCATTACCTGCGTTCATTACATGCCAATCTCTTCTTGTCAGCGAACGAAGATGATGTCCGAGCCACAATTGACGCAGGCTTTCCTGCTGCCCGCGTCTACCCAGAATCAAGCAAAACTGCTGAGTCTCATCCAAATGAAATCCGCATTGCATTTGACGGAGATGCAGTCCTATTCTCTGATGAAGCAGAACAAGTCTTTCAGAAAAAAGGGCTTGAGGCTTTTGTCGATCATGAAAGCAAGAAGGTTGATATTCCATTGCCTCCAGGACCGTTCAAACCCTTGTTAGAGGCCTTACATAGACTACAACGATCCACCAGTGAAAACGGAATGCGCATTCGGACTGCCTTAGTGACTGCGCGCTCCGCTCCCGCACACGAACGTGCTATCCGGACGCTCATGGCCTGGGGTATTGATGTTGATGAAGCGATGTTCTTAGGTGGTTTATCCAAGAGCGAGTTCTTACGAGAGTTTGAGCCAGACTTTTTCTTTGATGATCAAACAGGCCATTGCCAATCAGCAGCCTCTGTGGCTCCAACAGGACATGTTGTTTCAGGCGTATCTAACAGACCCAAAGCAAAATAAGCATCATGGCAACAATTCCACTTGGACAAGCTTCACAATATCCAGATCAGTACGATCCGAGTTTGCTATTTCCAATTCCAAGGGCTGAGAACCGTAAAAAACTCAGCCTTAAAGAAGGCGGAGTATTGCCATTTGTAGGGGTGGATATTTGGAATGCTTTTGAACTGAGCTGGCTCAATAAAAAAGGGAAGCCACAAATTGCATTAGCTGAGTTTCAGATTCCAGCAGATTCCCCCAATATGATTGAATCCAAATCTTTTAAGCTTTACCTAAATAGCCTCAATAGCGCGCGTTTTGAAGATGAGAATGCAGTCAAAGACCGACTCATCACTGATTTATCGGCAGTAGCAGGCAGCAAAATTACTACTCGTATCAATCCGACTGAAGTGGTTAGTAAGAAGGGGATACAAGAGATGAGCGGGATCTTGATGGATCGATTGGATATTGAGATAGATCCAAACTTGCCAGCAGACCCGAGCCTGCTCGGTGTTAATGAGTCATTTGGTCCAATCGAACAGTGCTTAGTCTCGCACTTACTGAAATCAAACTGCCCTGTTACTGGTCAGCCAGATTGGGCAAGCGTACAAATTCGATACCAAGGAAGACCCATCTTAGAGGAAGGCTTATTGCGTTACTTGATTGGCTTTCGACAGTTGTGCGAGTTTCATGAGCATTGTGTAGAAACGATTTTTTGCGACATTAAGAGTCACTGTAAGCCCGATAAACTCTCTGTCTATGCGCGCTACACCAGACGCGGTGGATTAGATATCAATCCATTTAGAACCGATCACAACTCACCCTGGCCAGAAAATATTCGACACGCACGTCAATAACATCCCAGTCGGCAACCAAATAAAAACCCCTTATAGGAAAACCTAGAAGGGGTTTTGTTATTCCTGGAGCTAATATTTAGAACGGAATATCGTCATCCATTGCGCCGAGTGATGCAGCATTAGATGCTGCTGGAGCAGATTGCTCAGCCGGCTTTGAACGTGCATAGCTTTCACCACCATCACCACTTCCGCCGACCGGCTTACCGCCGAGCATTTGCATCGTTTCTGCAACGATCTCAGTGGAATACTTTTCTTGGCCACTAGCGTCAGTCCATTTGCGTGTGCGCAAACGACCTTCAACATAAACCTGTGATCCTTTTTTGAGATACTGACCAGCAATTTCTGCAAGCTTGCCAAAGAATGCAACACGATGCCATTCTGTGGTTTCTTTCATTTCGCCAGTTTGTTTATCTTTGTAGCGATCAGATGTTGCTACTGAAATATTCGTAACGGCGTCGCCGCTTGGCATATAACGTGTTTCTGGATCACGCCCTACGTTGCCTACGATGATGACTTTATTTACCGAAGCCATGTTGTCTCCCGAAGAAAAATACTGCTGTTATTACTGCTCAAAATGAACTGCTGACTTTAATGAATTTCCTAGTGCTACGGCTTTGTCGTTGCGGTTGCATCCTTTGAATTTGTTGCTCTTGCTGGCATTTCACCCATCGACCAAGCAATTATAAGCCAGCAAACTAAGAGCGCTGCTCCAGCTGCAAAGACCGATAAATTGCCATGGCTATCCATTAAATAACCCCCTAACAATGCACCAGAAAAGAGACCAATAGATTGTGTGGTGTTGTAAACCCCTAAAGCAGTTCCCTTCGACTCTTTTGCATAACGAGTAACTAATGAGGGTTGTAGAGCCTCTAGTAGGTTAAAGCCTACAAAATAGATCAGCAATGCCACTGTGATAAGTGTCACGGTTGAGGCTTGAGTAAAAATGATCTCAGCAATAATCAGAAGAATAATGGCGATCAATAAGACAAGTCGGATGCGCTGTTTTTTCTCACCGTAGACTAGTAGTGGAACCATAAATACAAAGGAGAGCAAAACGACCGAGAGATAAATTTGCCAATGTGCAGCGAGTGGAAATCCTGCTTGCTCTAATAAGCGCGGAACTACTAAAAACATGGCAACTTGGGTTGCATTTAATACAAACACCCCTATATTGAGGCGCATCAACTCTGGACGTAAAAATACGACTTTGAGCGATTCTTGCTGCGCATGAACTTCAGGCTTGTTGTTGGGTAATACAAAATACGC